>JAFAZL010000440.1 GCA_019239815.1 Acidobacteriota bacterium | reverse complement strand
CCCATCCTGTCGCCGCTGCGCAGCGCTTCGTCGCGTTGTTCGGCGAAAACCTGCTCCATCTCCGGTCCGTAGTCGCCGCGAAAATCCGCGGGCAGCAAGCGCATCAGCATTTGGAACCCGCGAGATCTCTGTTTCGAGCCGTTGTTCATGATGTGCCTCGTGCCGCGGTTTTCTGTTCTGTCTGGACAGTGAAACTGTTGTGTTGCGGAGACTACGCCGTCTGCGTGCGCTTCAACAGGCGCCGAGAGCGCGCCAGCGCGACGACCTTTTCCAGGCGCTCGGCTTCCGCGGCGGCCACGTCTCTGCCGACCGGGGTTAGCCGGTAGTAGCGGCGGCGTTCGTCATCGTTCGCGGCCGAAGGGCGTTCGCGCCGTTCGACGATCAATCCGTCGTTCAGCAGCCGCTTGATGATCCCGTAGAGGGTGCCGGTGCTGAGTTTGACTTCGCCGCTGGTGCGCATCTCGACGTCTTTCAAAATGGCGTAGCCGTGCATGTCTTCTCCGGCCAGCGCGAGCAAGACGTGAAACATTGCGGGAGTGAGGGGTGTCAAGGGTTCGGGAGTTTTGGACATAAAGTTGTAGTTCGCTATGGCGTTGATAGCTATATCGCATGTAACTATAGCGCGACGCGACATAGTGTCAAGAACATTCTGCGGGTAGGCGGCTGGCGAAGAGCTATGAGTCGGAGCGTTTGCGGGCCCGCCACTCCTCGGCGGTGATTTCCCAAATTTCAGAGGGTAGGCGACCCGAGACGTAGTCGCGATCTTCGGTTGCGACGATGCGCATGCCCTGCTTTTCTGAAATGCGGCGCGAACCTTCGTTCACGATGGCTTTCGGGGCGCGCAGCACCGGAAATTGCAGCCTTTCGAACCAATAGTCGGTTACTGCATCGCACGCTTCGGTCATCAGGCCGCGATTCCGCCATTCAGGAGCAATCCAGAAGCCGCGATTTTCGTTTTCATTTTTCTCGAGGCTGATGCTGCCTATGATCGTGCCGGGATCTTCTTTTCGGCGGATCGTCCAAATCCATTCATCGCCGCGTTCGATCGTTGGCAGCGCGATGTCGCGAAGAAAGGTGCGCGCGCCGTCGGGCGGATACGGCCATGGAATCTTGTTGGCGAGGTATTTGACGATTTCCCACTGCGGAAAAATCACCTGGATTTGATCGGCATCGGCAAGCTCGATCGGACGCAGCGAAAGGCGAACGGTTTCGAGCGTTGGTGTCATTGAGGCTCTCTTAAATGTGTAGGGGCACAGCATGCTGTGCCTCATGTCCGCAAGATCGATTAGCCTTTCGTCGGTCGGGCTACTTCGTCGCTTCCTGGCTGGCGCGAATTTCCTGCCACCGGCGCGGGCGCTTGTTGGCCTGCAACACTTTCTTGCGCAGGCGGATCGACTTCGGCGTGATCTCGACGAACTCATCGTCCGCGATGAACTCGATCGCCTGCTCCAAGCTCAGTTCGCGATGCGGAATCAGGCGAATCGCTTCGTCGGCGCTCGACGAGCGCATGTTCGTCTGCTTCTTTTCCTTGCAGACGTTCACGTCCATATCCTGCTCGCGCGAATTCTCGCCAACGACCATGCCTTCATACACTTCGACCGCAGGGCCGATGAAAAGTTCCCCACGTTCCTGGATGTTCCAAAGCGCAAACGCCGTCGATGGACCAGGGCGATCCGCGACCAGCGCACCCGTCGGCCTGAGCGCCATCTCTCCGGCGTAATCCGTCCAGCCGTCAAAGATTGAGTGAATCAGCGCGGTGCCGCGCGTGTCGGTCAGCAGCTGGCTGCGCAACCCGATCAACCCGCGCGACGGAATCTTGAAATCCATGCGCACGCGCCCCGAATTGTGGTTGCTCATCTTGAGCATTTCGCCACGCCGCGAACCCAGCGTCTCTAAAATGATGCCGATGAAATTTTCGGGGACGTCGATGACCAGCCGTTCGAGCGGCTCGAGCTTTTTCCCGCCTTCGTTGCGCACGACGATTTCGGGCTTCCCTACCATCAATTCAAAACCTTCGCGCCGCATCGTCTCGATCAAAATCGCGAGCTGCAATTCGCCGCGGCCAAGCACCCGAAACGATTCCGGCGTTTCCGTATCTTCAACGCGAATCGAAACGTTGGTCAGCAACTCTCGCTGTAAGCGATCGCGCAAGTCGCGCGATGTCAGATAGCTGCCTTCCTTGCCCGAAAGCGGGCTACTGTTCACGGTGAAGATCATCGCGAGCGTCGGTTCGTCGATCTGCAGCGGCTCGAGCGGCTTCGGATCGTTCGGGTCGGTGATGCTTTCGCCCATCTGGATGCCTTCGACGCCGGCGATGGCGACCAGGTCACCCGCGACCACGCTTTCCGCTTCGTCGCGTTCGAGTCCGCGGAAGGTGTAGAGCTTGGTGATGCGCGTCGTGGTCAGTTTTCCGTCGAGCTTGCTGATGCCGACATCGGTGCCGCGCTTGATGGTTCCGTTGAAGACGCGGCCGATCGCGATGCGGCCGAGAAATTCGCTGTAATCGAGGTTCATCACCTGGATTTGCAGGGTGCCCCCAGGATTGCCAGCCGGCGGGGGAATGGCTTTCACAATCGCTTCAAACAGAGGCAAGAGATCCTTCGAATCGTCGCCGATTTTGTTGTAAGCGACGCCGTCGCGTGCGTTCGTGTAAACGACCGGAAAATCGAGCTGGTCTTCCGTCGCGTCGAGGTCGATGAACAGATCGTAGATTTCATCCAGCACTTCGGCGGCACGCGCATCGACGCGGTCAATTTTGTTTAGCACGATCACCGGCGGCAGCTTGGCGGCCAGCGCCTTCTGCAAAACGTAGCGCGTCTGCGGCAGTGGTCCCTCGCTGGCATCAACTAGCACGACTACGCCATCCACCATGCGCAGCGCGCGTTCGACTTCTCCGCCGAAATCGCTGTGGCCGGGCGTATCGACGATGTTGATCTTTGTGTCGTGAAAAAAGAGCGCCGTATTCTTGGCGAGAATCGTGATGCCGCGCTCGCGCTCCAGGTCGTTCGAGTCCATCACGCGTTCGACGACTTCCTGATTGGCGCGGAAAATGCCGCTCTGCTTGAGCATGGCATCGACCAGAGTGGTCTTACCGTGGTCGACGTGCGCGATGATCGCGATATTACGAATGTCTTGGCTCATGATATGGACGTCAAAGTGGCTGCTTCCGATGGGGAAAGCCCGCGTTGGTGCAATGGGGCGGTGGCGGACAGCAGATACAAAAATAGCTGCTGAAACAACCAGCAGCCTGGACGAATCTCCTTCTTCTCTAGGTGCGGTCGAGCAAGTACCAGTTTAACAGAGGCGGCGAATTGCGGCCAGCAAGTGTATGCTGTGTTGCACAATTTTCACGTCCTGCCCAGGAGCGGCAAAACGAGGTATTTATGGCTCGAAAACCGGCATTCGCATGGATGTTTTTAGCGATTTTCTGCGCTTGCGTCGCGATGGCGGCGGCTTCGCCTCGACCTCGATCGCAAGGCGCAGGCGCTGCTTCGGCTCCCGATTCTCACGCGGAACTGAAGTCGCTCAAAATCACAGTCCTCTCGACAATGCTCGCCGATGACGGCATCGGAGAATGGGGTTTTGCCGCGCTCGTTGACGCCGACGGCCGCAAGATCCTTTTCGATACCGGCGCCCGTCCGAACACCGTCCTTGAAAACGTAAAGGAACTCAAAATCGATTTGAGCGATGTGCAGGACGTCATCCTCAGCCATTTTCACGAAGATCACACCACAGGGTTGATGACGCTGCGCCGCGAGTTTATGAAGAAAAATCCGGCGGCGCTCTCTCGCGTGCATGTCGCGAAGGGCATTTTTCTCGAGCGGCGCGCGAAAAATGGCAACGCGCAGGGCGCGATTGGTGCCGCGAATCCAATGATTGCGGTGAAGAAGGAATTCGAAGCGACTGGCGGAAAATTCATCGAACATGACAAAGTCGACGAGATTTTTCCTGGCATTTGGCTGACCGGTCCTGTGCCGCGTACCTATCCTGAGAAAAACTACGCGCCCAGTGTCGAAGTCGAAGAAGATGGCAAGTGGGTCGAAGACAACGTTCCCGACGATCAGTCGCTCGTATTCAACACTGGCCGTGG
>JAFAZL010000371.1 GCA_019239815.1 Acidobacteriota bacterium | reverse complement strand
CCGTACATGTAGAGGATTTATTCCTTTTTGGCAATGCTGGCGAGGGGCTGGTTGATGATGGCGAGCGACTCGAGGGCTTCGGCGGCGGCGTGGAGTTGGCCGATGCCGCCATCGATCAGGATGAGGCTGGGAAGCGATTGGTTCTCTTCGAGGACGCGCTTGTAGCGGCGGGTGACGGCTTCGCGCATGCTGGCGAAGTCGTCGTTTTGAGTGTAGGCGGGGCGCGAGTTGATGGGGATGACGCGGGCGAGCGGGACGAGCGGTTGAGTCGGGGTCGCAGATTCGGGATCGGATGACGCTGGCTCGACCGGTGGTGTTGCAACTAGGGCGGCGTCGGAAGCGGCTGGTTGGGGGCGGTCGATGATTGGCTCGGGGATGGGGCGGCCGGCGAAATCGCCGCGGATGATGAACTTGCGGTAGTCGGACTTTTTCATGCGGCCGTTTTCCCAGACGACCATGCTGGCGACGGTGTCGCTGCCCTGAATGTGGGAAATGTCGAAGCTTTCGATGCGGCGCGGTTCGTCGAGAAGATTGAGCGCGTTTTGGACGGCTTCGCCGATCATTTTGGAAGTGGGCTTGAGGACGCGGAAGCGTTGTTCGAACGCGTGCTTGGCATTGTTCGAAACGAGATCGAGGAAGGCGCGCTTGCTGCCGCGTTGCGGGGTGAAGATTTCGACTTTGTGGCCGGCGCGGTCGGTGAGTGTTTCTTCGAGCAGGGCGCGGTCTTCGAAATCGATCGGGACGTGGATCGCTTTCGGGAGATAGGCGGCGTCGAGATAAAGCTGCTTCAGGAGCGAGGGAACGAACTCGTTGGCGTCGAATTCGTCGAGCTCTTCCCAGAAGAACTCCCGGCGATCGACGACGCGGCCGCCGCGCAGATGGAAGAGATTGGCGGCGACGAGCGGAGCTTCGGCGTAGTAGGCGAGCACGTCGGTGTCGTCGCCTTGCGCGGCGGCGATGCGCTGGCGCTCTTCAATATCTTCGAGCGTGCGGAGCAAGTCGCGATAGGCGGCGGCTTGTTCGAAGAGCTCTTTTTCGGCGGCGGCGGACATGCGCTCTTCGAGGGATTTAATGAGATCGCCGCGTTTGCCGTCGAGGAACAAGCGAACGTCGCGGACGGATTCGGCGTAGGCATCGTCGGATGCGAGGCCGGAGACGCATGGGCCGTGGCAGCGCTTAATGTAGTACTGCAAGCAGGGGCGCGGATGGTCGCGCGTGAGATCGACGTTGCAGCTCGGGATCATGAAGCGTTTGTGGACGAAGGTGAGGATGCGGCGCGCGAGATTGGCCGGGAAATACGGGCCGAAATAGGCGGCGCCGTCTTTCTTGACTTTGCGGGTGAAGTAGACGCGGGGATATTTTTCGTTCTGGGTCAGCTTGATGTAGGGATAGGTCTTGTCGTCGACGAGGCGGATGTTGAATTTCGGCTGATAGCGCTTGATGAGATTATTTTCTAGGGCGAGCGCTTCGCGAGGATTGTCGAGGACGATGGTGTCCAGATCGGCGATTTCGCGAGCAAGGGAGCCGGTCTTGGCGTCCATCCAACGCGATTCCAGGAAGTAGGAGCGGACGCGGCTGCGGAGCGATGTGGCTTTGCCGACGTAGAGGACGGTGCCGGCAGCGTCTTTGAACAGATAGACGCCGGGGCTGTCGGGGAGGAAGGCGGCTTTTTCGCGGGGTTCCATGGTGCGAAATTTTGTGCAGCGCTTTAACACTCTTGGCGCGGCACATTACTATGATAACGCGGCTGCAGAGTCAGCGTTGGTGCGGCTACACAAAGCAAACTGTGAGGACAGTCGGTGACTTCGGAACGCGTGAGGATTAAAGAAGTAAAGACGTTGTCGGACGATTGGTATGTCCTAAAGAAAACAACTTTTGATTTTCTGCGGCGCGATGGAACGTGGCAGGAGCAACGGCGCGAGACGTATGACCGAGGGAACGGCGCCACGGTGTTGCTCTATAACCGCGAAAAGAAGACCGTCGTGCTGATTCGCCAGTTTCGGTTCCCTGCTTACGTGAATGGGCTCGAGGACGGAATGTTGATCGAGGCCTGTGCGGGGCTGCTTGACAGGTCCGACCCTGAGGCGTGCATCAAGAAGGAGGCGGAAGAAGAAGCAGGCTTCGTGGTGCACAATCCGCGAAAAGTTTTCGAGTGCTACATGAGCCCGGGTTCGGTCACCGAAAGAATCTTCTTTTTTGTGGCCGAATATGAACCGGGACATCGCACTTCGGAGGGCGGCGGTGACGAAACCGAAGGAGAAGACATCGAGGTGCTGGAGATTCCGCTCGAAAAGGCGATGAAAATGATCGAAGCCGGGGAAATCCTGGACGGCAAGACGATCATGTTGCTGCAGTATGCGAAGCTGGCGAAGCTCGTCGATTAGACCGAGGCGTTTGCGGCGAAGCTATCAACTTCTTTGATTGTGAGTGAACTTTGTACGACGATTTCGTTTAGCGGAGCTATGATGTTCGGCGCAACACGTTGGGCTCACGGAGGAATGAGGATGAACAAGCGATGGAGTTTGATTGGCGCAGCAATGCTCGTGCTCGCGGGCGGAGCGGTAGCATGGCAGACGCAGTACAAACCGCATGACCGGAATCGACCGGCGCCGAAAGAGATTGATCCGGGTACGTGGTCGACGCAGGAAGCGGCGGGCAAGGCGCCTTCGGACGCTACGGTGCTGTTTGACGGGAAGGATTTGTCGGCGTGGGTGAGCAGCAAGGATGGCGGTCCGGCGAAATGGAAAGTGACTGACGGATATTTTGAAGTAGTGCCGAAGACCGGTGAGATTCACACAAAAGAGGGGTTTGGCAGCATCCAACTCCATGTGGAATTTCGCGAGCCGTCGCCGCCGGTAGGCGAGGATCAAGACCGCGGAAACAGCGGCGTATTTTTGATGGGGCTGTATGAGATTCAAGTGCTCGATTCGTATCAAAGCAAGACGTATCCCGACGGCCAAGTTGGCGCGGTGTATGGGCAGTATCCGCCGCTCGTGAACGCTGCACGCAAGCCGGGTGAATGGCAGTCGTATGACATCGTGTTTCATGCACCGAAATTCAGCGGCAGCACGGTGGAGAAGAAGGCGCGCGTGACAGTGATACAGAACGGGGTTTTGGTGCAGGACAACGTTGAGATTCAGGGTACGACTTCGACGCC
>JAFAZL010000353.1 GCA_019239815.1 Acidobacteriota bacterium | reverse complement strand
GCAGACGGATTCGTTGGCGCGATTCTCAATGGCGGGAGCCTGGATTCGGATTTTGAGCGAGCCATCGATGACACCGGCAATTTCGTCGCGGCTTGCGCGCGGCTGCACGCGCACTTGAAAAATGACGCAGCCGTCTCGCGAAACGATGTCGAGTTGTTGGCCTGTGTCCGGACCACTAGCGCCGTTGGAACTGAAGTCAGTCGAGGCCATGACGACATCACCAAGCGCGTTGGTATTGCACGGGCGGCTCGATCTTTGTGTGTAGTTCTTGCGCGGCGCGGCGCGGCCAATACGGATCGCGGAGCAGCTCGCGCGCCAAAAATATGAGGTCAGCTTGGCCGGTGGTAAGAATCGTGTCGGCTTGAGCGGCATCGGTGATCATACCGACAGCGCCGGTCAAGATGCCCGCTTGTTTGCGGATCGCTTCCGCGAATGGCACCTGATAACCGGCGCCGACCGCAATCTTCTGAAATGGGACGAGCCCCGCGCTTGAAGCGTCGATCAAATCCACGTCGAGGGGCTTCAGGCCCTTCGCAAGCTCAACACATTCGCCGACATCCCAGCCGCCATCAGCCCAGTCGGTCGCCGAGACGCGACAGAAGAGAGGCAAACTGATTGGCCACACTTCGCGCACGGCTCTCGCGACTTCGAGCGCAAGACGAATGCGATTCTCGAAACTGCCGCCGTAGTGATCGTCGCGCTTGTTGCTGAGCGGCGACAAGAATTGATGAAGCAGGTATCCGTGAGCTGCGTGAATTTCGACGATTTGAAATCCAGCGGCCAGCGCACGCTGTGCCGCCTTGCGAAATGCGCCAACGATATCGGCGATTTCACTCGCGCTCATGGCATGCGGGACGGTGTAACCGTTGTCATACGCAACGGCGCTCGGCCCGACCGGCTCCCAGCCGCCAGCCTCGATGCTTACCGGCTTTCCGCCCTTCCACGGCTCGGCTGTGCTCGCTTTGCGGCCCGCATGGGCCAACTGCATGCCGACGACCGCACCCTGTGATTTCACGAAGTCCGTGATCGGCCGCCACGATTCGATGTGCGCGTCGTCGTAAATGCCAGCGTCCGCTGCCGAAATTCGGCCGCGCGCTTCAACTGCGCTCGCTTCGGTCATCACAAGCGCAGC
The DNA here is from genome assembly GCA_019239815.1 of Acidobacteriota bacterium. Next base: position 1,883 of record JAFAZL010000353.1, on the reverse strand, counting down.
ACCACCGACGGCGCGGCTCCCCAGGTGCACCATGTGCCAAGCCTGCGGATGCCCATCTTTCGCCGAGTACTCGCACATCGGCGAAACCACGATGCGATTTTTCAACTCAATATCGCGAATCTTCAGAGGGGTGAATAGCTTCATGCGGAGAGACTCCCGCCGAATTCTTTCGGCCGATTGGCATTTCGTTTATCGCTGCTTTTATCTTTTCTTCGGCGCGGGTCTCTCGCCAAAGAGTGCGGTTCCCACGCGGACTTCGGTTGCGCCTTCTTCGATGGCGACTTCAAAGTCGTGCGACATGCCCATCGAGAGAACCGGCAGCTTGTGTCCGATGTGCGTTTCGAGTCGATCGCGAAGCTCGCGCAGCTTACGGAAATACGGCCGCACTTTCTCGACGTCGTCCAGAAGGGGCGGAACGCACATGAGCCCATTTAGATGTAGTGAAGCGCACTTTGTTACGGCTTCGGCGAGTTCGGGTAAGTCTTCCGGCTCGGCGCCGCTCTTTGCCGCTTCGCCGGCGATATGCACTTCGAGCAACACTCGAAGCGGGCCCTGCGCGGCTGCCGTGCCTTGCCGCGTGCGGTCGAGGCGCTGTGCCAACGCGGCATCGTCGACCGAATCGACTGAATGAAAAATTGTCGCTGCGCGCGTGGCTTTGTTGCTTTGCAGATGGCCGATCAAGTGCCACCGGGCATCGGCGAGGTCGGTCAGCGCTTGCCGCTTCCCTTCCCACTCCTGGACACGATTTTCGCCAAAGTCGCGGAGGCCGGCGTCGTATGCGGCGCGAATCATTTCCGCGGGATGCGTTTTTGAGACGCCAATCAGCGTAATTTCGGACGGATGGCGACCGGCACGAGACGCAGCCGTGGCGATGCGATCGCAAACGCGCGCGACGTTGTCGCGCAGAAGATTTGGACTGGGCATGGGCGCGGAAGACATAGTTGCTGGTGAGGTGTCTCGGGCACTCCGTTCGAGCCCATCCAAGATACCATGCGAGGCTGTCCGCGCTCACGGTACGACCATTTTGGACTCCGTTTTGCTGGCGAGGCCGGGCTGGGGTTACACTGGTCACAACGTGGCAATCACCCCTGGCAGACTCATTGCAATTGAAGGAATCGACGGCAGCGGCAAGGGCACGCAGCTCGAGATGCTGCAGAGAGCTTTGCGCGCGCGTGGCACCGCGGTGCATGCGACGAACTTTCCTCATTACCAGTCGTGGTTCGGCACGATGGTCGGACAATTTTTAAATGGCAAGTTTGGATCGTTGGACACCGTCGATCCACACTTTGCCGCGTTGCTTTACGCGGGAGATCGCTTCGAGGCAAAGCGCGAACTCACGGACGCTATCGCGGCGGGCAAGCTCGTGCTGGCCGATCGATACATTGGCTCCAATCTTGCGCATCAGTCGGGACGTGTTTCTGCTGCGCAGCGCGCTGAGTTCATCGAGTGGCTCGAACATCTGGAATACAACATCTACGGGCTGCCGCGTGAAGATCGCGTGATCTATTTGCGCGTAGATCCGGCGCAGGCGCAAGCCCTCGTTTCGCAAAAGGCGGCGCGCAGTTACACGACTGCCAAGCAAGATATTCAGGAGAGCAGCCTGAGGCATTTGCAAGATGCGGCTGAAATGTACGACCAGCTTGCGAAACGACCGCACTGGACGACGATTGAGTGCGTCGATCGCGCTACGAACGCGATGCGCACACCGGACGCGATTAGCGCGGAGTTGCAGGAGCTGATCGAATCGACGCCGGCCGTCGGCACTGTAAGCGGAGTCACTGCCAAGGAGGCCCGCTAGCCATGGGCTTCGCCGACTTCATGGGCAACGAGCACATCGTCGCGGCTCTGCGCGGTGCGATGCGCGCCGAGCGCGTGCCACATGC
>JAFAZL010000255.1 GCA_019239815.1 Acidobacteriota bacterium | reverse complement strand
GTTATCTGGGTTACGGCGCCGGTCCAAAATTCTCCTTTGGGCACGGCCGACTCGACCCATGGGCGCACGCTTTGGTTGGCGGCGTACACCTGATTCCGCAAACGGCGAGCGGCGGCCAGAACGGGTTCGAGGTCACGATGGGCGGCGGAATCGACTACGCGATCAACGACGTCATTTCCGCAAAGGGCGGCGTGGATTATCTCGGCACGCACATGTTTGGCCAGTGGCAAAGCAGCGTGCAGATCGTCGCCGGGCTTGCTTTGCGCTTCTAACACCGCTCGACGCCGCCGCTGCGATTAAATCCATCAGTAGAGTCCGTGATTCGAGCCGGCAGCAGTCACCTTGCCGTTTTGCGCCGAAAGTGTGTAAGTGTCGCCGTCAGTGCTGCTCCAGGTCTTCACGTTGAACGATCCTTTGTCTCCCACGCGACGCACAGAGATGCCATCGAATTTCAGCGGCTCGTTGTGACGGCAAACTTCCGGCGAGTTTTTCGCTTCGAGAAAATACACCGACCCTTCGCCGACAACCTTGCCGCTGCCATCCGGCTCCAGCAACAACGCGACATTTTCTTCCACGGCGATCGCCCGCACTTGCTTCGCCCATTCGTCCTGCAAAATCCGCGCCATGAAAACGAGCAGCCGCCCCATGCGATCGCGCTTCGCGAAATGCGTGTCGGTGATGATTCCCTTCAAGAGCGGAATCGTCAGAAACTCGCGCGAAATCGTGATTTTGTTCCCATACGGATCGGCCAAAGCCTCCGGCGAATGAATTGTGTCGATCATCGACGCAAACGAAAACTCGCCCAGCACCGCAAGCCCGGCGCTCGAGCCTCCGATCGGCTTTCCCGCCGCGATGTGGCGGTTCAGCGCCGCCTGCACCGGAGTGTCCTGCCAAAAGCGCAAATAATTCGATTGATCGCCGCCCGCGATGAAAATTCCCTCGGCATGATCGATGATTTGCGCAACCGTCGGATCATCCGAGTCTTCGCGCCCTTCGAACACAATCGTCGCCGCCGAATTCAGCGGGCACATCGCGAAGATCTCTTTGTTCACGCTCTGCGCGTAGTCGTCATCCGTGTTCGCCCGCAAAATCAGGAAGTCGCCGCCGTTGGTCCGCTCGCACAAAAAATGAAACGCCGGGTCCTGCTTCGCGCCCCCGCCCATCAGCGCGTAACCCGCGCGCGCCACGACAGCGACATCGGTAGGGCTTCCGGTTCGCGTGTACCGCCACTTCGCCTCCGCTCGCGGCGCGAAAGTCGCAGCCAACAGCAAAATGCCGGCGCAAACCGTTGCCCTTCGCACTAGTTCACCAAATCCTGCAAGCACCCTCCCGTACCATCGGCTCGCCACTCTTGCATCCAAATGCTTTTCGAAACGCCTCCATATTCGAAAGCGGCCCATTCACGCGAAACTCCGGCAATGGATGGGGATCGGTGTTCGCGAGCAACCGCGCGTACTCCGGCCGCAAATTCATCGCCGCGACTGCTGCGAATCCCACAAAGAATTGCTGTTCGGGAGTAAATCCATTCGCATCCTTTTCTCGCGGTTTCCCCTCAATCGACTTTTCAAACGCCGCATACGAGATTGTCAGCCCTCCGAGGTCCGCGATGCTCTCGCCTTCCACCAGCTTGCCGTTTTCGTGCAGCCCCTTTTCGACTTCAAATCCGTCAAACTGCTTCGCGATGCATTCGCCTCTATCCTGGAAATTCTTCAGGTCCTTCTCGGTCCACCAGTTCTTCAGATTTCCTTTAGGATCAAACTGCGCGCCCTGATCGTCGAATCCGTGCGTGATCTCGTGACCGATGATCGAGCCGATCGCGCCATAGTTATACGAATCGGCCCGATCCGGATCGAAAAACACGCCCTGCAAAATTCCCGCCGGAAATACGATCTCGTTCAGTTGTGGATTGTAGTAAGCGTTGATCGTCGGTGGCGACATCCCCCATTCGGCATGGTCAACCGGCTTGCCGATTTTCGCCAGGTCGCGCGCATTTTCGAACGCCGTCGCACGAAACACGTTCCCTGCATACGATTCGCGATCGATCTTCAGCTTCGAATAGTCGCGCCACTTGTCCGGATACCCGATCTTCAGCGCAAACGCCTGCAGCTTCTCTTCCGCCGCCTTCCGCGTCTCCGGGCTCATCCATTCCAGCCCTTTCAAGTCCTCGTGCAGAGCCGTCAACAAATTGTGGACGATCTCCAGCACGCGGGCCTTCGCCGCCGGTGGAAAATATTTCGCCACATACATCTGCCCCAGCGCCTCGCCCAATCCCTCATCTACCGCCGCCGAGCAGCGGCGCCAGCGCACGCGCATCTCCGTCGTGCCTTCCAGCACGCGCCCGACAAAATCGAAGTTCTCCTTCACAAATGGATCCGACAAAAGCCGCGCCGACCGGTGAATCAACTGCCAGCGGTAATACGTCTTCCAGTCATCCATCGGCACGCTCGCCAGCAACCCATCCATCGCCTTGAAAAATTCCGGCTGCGACACATTCATCTTGCTGATCTGTGGGCTGCCAATCGCGCGGAAATACGCGTCCCAATTCCACCGCGGCGTCAGCTTTTGCGCATCCGCTAGCGGCATCATGTGATAGTTCTTCTGCGGATCGCGCAGTTCGACATTGGTGAGTGAAGCTTTCGCCAGCGAAGTCTCGATCCCGAGCACGGTGTCTGCTTCTTTCGCCGCTTTTTCTTTCCCGTCGCCCATCAGCACAAACATCTTCGTCATGTGCTCGACGTACTGCTTCCGGATTTCCTTCGACTTATCGTCGTCTCGCGTGTAGTAATCGCGATCCGGCAATCCAAGTCCACCTTGCCGAACCTCGCCGATCACCTGCGTGCTGTCGGCAAAATCCTGATTCGAACCATACCCGAACAACACACCGGTGCCTTGATCGTGCAATTTCGCAGCGGTTTCCAGCAGCGACGCGCCATCGTGCATCGCCGCAATCTCTTGTAAGTAGGCATCGAGCGGCTTCAGCCCCTTCGCATCGATCGCCTTCGTATCCATGCAGCTTGCATAGTAATCGCCGACCTTCTGCTCGTTCGAACCTGCCGCTGCCGACGTGTTCGCGGCCGCCGCTTCCAGAATGTCGTGCAGCCGCGACTCGGTGTGCTCGAACATAATCTGATCCGGGCCCCACGCCGGATACTGCGGCGGAATCGGATTTTTCTTCATCCATCCACCGTTCACGTATCTATAGAAGTCGTCGCACGGCTTGCATGTCATATCCATATTCGCCACGTCAAAGCCCAGCTTCGCCTTGTCATCCCCGCCCTGCCCCGCAAACGCCAGCGTCGTCCCGGCCAGAATCGCCACGCCGAGCCCCGTCAGTGCACACAATCGCCGCAGCATCATCGTTCTCTCTCCTGAATTTCAGCCCTGAATAGTGACACGAATCCTGATCGCTTAGACGCCAACTTGCCAAGAACGGAAGTCAGCTTCCGTAGCCTCTGAAGTGCGACCACAACATAGTTTGTCAATCCGACCGAAGCAAGCCGGCGTCTTGTCTTCGCATTCGCTTCTGAGCGAATGCGCCGGCTTACGAAGTGGAGGAACCCTGGCTTGATCTAAACAAAACTACCAACCATGAGTTCAAGAAGGATTTGTGCGTGAGCCGCGCGCCCCTCACCAAATCTTGCAGGCGTTCTCTCTCACCATCGCGTCGCCCTTCTTGCACCCGAACGCTTTCGCAAACTCCGCCATGTTCGAAAGCGGCCCATTCCCGCGAAAACGCGGCAGCGGATGCGGATTCGTATTCGCCAGCAATCGCGCATACTCCAGCCGCTCGTTGGCTCCCCAGATTTGCGCCCAACCCAAAAAGAACCGCTGCTCCGCTGTGAAGCCGTCCTTCTCCGGCGGCCGCGGCGCGCCCTCCAGCGACTTCTCATACGCCGCATACGCGATCGTCAGTCCGCCCAGATCCGCGATGCTTTCGCCTAGCACCAGCTTCCCGTTCTCGTGCAAATCGCCATCCACCACGTACCCGTCGAACTGATCCGACACGCACTTCGCGCGCCCCTGGAAATTCTTCAGATCGTCCGGCGACCACCAATCCTTCAAATTTCCCTGCGCATCGAACTTGCTTCCCTGATCGTCGAAGCCATGCGTGATCTCGTGCCCGATCACCGCGCCCATCCCGCCATAGTTCACGGCGTCGTCGGCCTTCGGGTCGTAAAAAGGCGGCTGCAAAATTCCCGCCGGGAAAACAATCTCGTTCATGCTGCTCCGGTAGTACGCATTCACCGTTGGCGGGGTCATCCCCCATTCCGTTTTGTCCACAGGCTTCCCGATTTTCTTGAGCTGCCGCGCAAACTCGAAGTGAGCTGCGCCCAGTTCGTTCTGCATGTAATCGGTCCGAACGATATTCAATCCCGAATAATCGCGCCATTTGTCGGGATAGCCGATCTTGACGCCAAACGCTTGCAGCTTGGCGATTGCCTGCGTCCGCGTCGCAGAGCCCATCCAGCTCAGCGTGGGGATATCCTGGCGCAGCGCCGCTGTCAGGTTGTGCACCATCTCCAGTGCGTGTGCCTTTGCCTCCGGCGGAAAATATTTCTCCACATAGACTTGCCCGAGTGCTTCGCCGAGACCGCGGTCCGTCGCCGTCACGCACCGCTTCCATCGCGGTAAAATCTCTTTCGTTCCGCGCAACTCTTTGCCATTGAACGCAAAGTCTTCCGCCACGAACGGTTCCGACAATCCCGGCGCCGTCGTATTCACCAAGGTCCATCGCAGATACGTCTTCCAATCGTCGATCGGTGTCGCGGTCAGTTCCGCGCTCAGCGACTTGAAGAAGTCCGGCTGCGCGACATTCAAATCCTTTAGCCCCGGCACACCCACCTGATCGAAATACGTCGCCCACGAAAGATTCGGGGCTAACGTCTGCACTTCCATCTCGCTCATCCGGTGATACGTCTTGTTCGGGTCGCGCACATCCACGTTCGACATCGAAGCCTTCGCCAGCGCTGTCTCGATCGTCATGATCGTCTTCGCTTCCGTCGCGGCCTTATCGCTCGGATCGCCCAGCAATTCGAACAGTTTCTGCGCATGCGCCACATACGCGTCGCGCAGCTTCTTCGACTTTTCGTCTTCACGCAGGTAGTAATCGCGATCCGGCAGCCCCAGGCCGCCTTGCCCAGCCGTTGCAATCACTTGCGTGCTGTCTTTCGCATCCTGTCGCGAATTGAACCGAAACATCGCGGTGACGCCCTCGGCCTGCAGCCGCGCTGTTTCCAATTGCAGCGTGGCGACGTCCTTAACCGCCGCAATGCGTGCCATCTCCGGCTCAATCGGCTTCACGCCGGCCGCGTCGATCGCGCTCGTGTCCATGCAGCTTGAATAAAAATCGCCGATCTTCTGCCCGTTCGAACCGTTTGCCGAATTCGCGCTGTCCTCCTTCTCCAGAATCTGCCGCAAATTCTGCTGGTTCTTGTCCAGCAGCACCGTGAACAATCCCCACGTCGAATACTCCGGCGGAATCGGATTCGCCTTCATCCACCCGCCCATCGCAAACTCAAAAAAGTCATCACAAGGCTTGCAGCTCCGGTCCAAATTGCCCAGCGCAAACCCCCAATACCCATTCGTATCCGCTCCCGTCCGCGCGGCCTCAGCCCCGCCCCGGGGCGACGCCACCGCCGCGACCGTCCCCACCAAAATCAAGATCACCACGCCCACCACAGCCACCAATCTCCGAATCACAATTCACCACCCTGTAGCCGCGGTCGTTTCCCAGACCGCGGGATTTAGACATCACCCCACCAAACGCAATACGACGCGCACACCCTGCGCCGCATCGCCCCGCAAAAGATAGACGCAGGCCACGTCACCCGCGACACACGTGCTATCCAACCAGCCCGCGAATCTCCGCCTCCTGCGCCCGGCCGGCGTGCCAGTTCAGCGCAAATTCCAACAACAACATCAGCGCCAGGATAAACAGTCCCAGAGCTTGTGTTTCCCAAAGCGTGCTTTTGGAAATCCCATACCCAACGCCCGCCATCATCACGTACGGCCGAATCGCCGTCAGCGGGCCAAGCATGAAAACGCTCGTCGCGCTTCGAATATCCGTTGAAGGCACAATCCGCAGCGCGAGGCTAGTTAGGGACAGCACCGCATACGGAACGAACACCCGCAGCATCCGCCCGGCCGCAACCTCCAGATCGTCGCGAAGAATATCTCGGTGTGAGGAAATCGCGATCGTGGCGAGCAGAGCGATCAACGCCGCGATGCTCACGACCTGCGCCGCCGCAACTCCTCGTACCGCCGCCGTTCGGTAATACTTGCGTTTTCGAATCAGCGAACATCGCCCCATCGAGGCGCGAAGCCCGCACAAGAGCCCGTCAATCAGCGCCAGCAAATAGAGGACGATTAGAGTCACCGTAGTTCTCCGAGCCGTCCTGCGTGTCGTCCAAGCTGCCGTCGAAATTCCGGTTCAAACTCGCGCCGCACACCGGCGAGTGCATGGAACACACGTGGCGCCGGCGTGCCCCAGATCTTCGCGCCGTAAATGCCGGCTGCGAATCCCGGTGCTGCCGTTCTCGCCGCTCCCGTCAGCGTTTTCGCGTCATGCGCGCGCGCCGCCGAAAGCACGCCATCATGCCGCGCAATCGCGGTGCGCATCCTCAGGTTATGAAAAAACAACGAGCCCCACGGAGCCAGGAACCATGGCTGAAAATCAAAATGGAGAAAGCCCTTCGTTTCTGGCCGTTCGTGTTGCTTCAAGAATGCCGGCAGGTGTTCCCCCCGAAAGTGATGCACAACTCCCGTCGACAAATAGATGTGGTTTGCGTGTTCTCGAGAAAACGCATCGCCCTGGACGAATTTGCAAGGCAGGTCTTCCGCTTTTGCCAGCCGATTGGCTTCGGAAATTAGAGTCGAATTCAGATCGATGCCAATCAGCTCAATGTTGTTCTCGGCCAGTGGAACTCTCGCCGCCAGCCAGCGCGTCGTGTACCCAATTCCGCAGCCGACATCGACAATTCGCAGCCTCTCGCGATTCCCGGCGCTTCGAATCGAAGCGATGAGCGGTCGAAGAACTCCCCATACCCGATGCCCGTGATAAAACTCCTCTGCAAGTCGTTGCATCTCCCACTGCACCGTGAGCAGCAACGCGTCGATCTCGCGGTCGTCCAGCCACCCGTCCTTTTCCGGCAGGGCGCGAACCGCTCGCAGCGCCTTCTGATTCCCAAAACGGGAAAAGACCTCCGCCACCTCTTGTTTGCTCACGCGCAGCCGTTTGAGCGTGCTCGCATCGTGCTGCACGATTAAATCGGTAATCTCAGGCTGATCCGGATTCCACGAAGGAAAGATCGACACCGCAAGAGCGTATTCCATCAGGAAGGTCGACGAAAGATCGGTGGCGAATCTTCTTGACTACTGTTATCTCTTATGATACTATCCTAGCTGTAGACAATCGCGCCCACTCCGTAGCGCCGGTATCCTGTCGGCGCTTTTTTACTTTTAGGCGCGACTAACTGCCGCAGAATCATATCCTTAGGCAATATTCCGCAGTAACTGCTTTAGTTTCATATCCTTACAACAAAAGGGGTGGGGGAGGGTCGCTTCCTTGGTTCTCGCGAATCTCAGCGTCCTTCGCACCTCTCCGTTTTTTTTGCTTCAACATCTGACTAATGCAAGGCGGTCCCATAAAAGAGGTTCTTGCCGCCGCGTAAGTCGCGGCCGTAGATCAGCACCACCGTCACGCTGCTCAAAACACGGATCTTGCACTGCGCGCCCGTATCCCAGAGCCATTTTTGCGAGCCAAACAATCCCGATGAATCCGCGATCGCCCCGTTATCGACAAACGGCCCGAGCTTCACTGTGACGATTCCGTTTGAGTAAACGCGCTTATCGAGTTCCCAGTTCGCCAGGAAATATCGCCGGCCCAGCGGCGCCGCGCCTTTGCGCCCATCGTTGGTTCCGGCGTGGCCGCGGAGCCACAAATCGTTGTCGCGTTCGACGCCGAGTTGATACAACTCGTCGAAAGGAATGTCGCCAAACGCTTCGCCGGCGCGCACGCGAGCCAGCATTTCGTAATCATCGCCGCGCGCCTGCGGCAGCCAGTGTGCCGTCAGTGATCCGCGCACCGCGCCGAACGAACCGAGACCCGTTGCGAATTCGCGGCCGACGCGCCCTTCGCCCGAGCTATCGAGCGTGAAGCGATGTTCCGGCGATCGCAGCAATGAACGATCGAGTCGTCCCCAATACGAAATCGAGTTTCCATCAGTGAAGAATGTTCTTCCGGAGGCCGCAGCTTCCGGCGTCAGATTCCGAAACGAGCGATTCGCAATCTCGATTCCCGTGCTCCAGCTCCAGCGACCACTCATCACCGAACGCAACTCGGCTCCGCCCGCTACGCGCCGCACATTCAAATCGCTCAGCGCAGGGCCGCCACCGAAAAATGTATTCGTCAAATTCCAGTTCTCGTTGCGCCCATCAAAATAGATGTGCAGCCGGTATTTCGATTGGTGCAGCAGTGGCATCGAACCATCGACAAACGCGCGCCGTTTCTCCGAATCCCAGCGCAACAGCGAAGTCGCGTTTATCGCCTCGTGGTCGAGATTAAAAACCTGCGGATAAACGGTTGCGTACGGCAAGCCGCTGAGCCACGTCAGCGCGCCCATCCACCACGTATCGCCCCAAAGGTTGCGTTCGGGCATGTGAAACGTCGCGTCATAATTGCCGTCGCCGGATGGAGTGAGCTCTTCGCGCCGGTGCGGATAAATTTCAAGGTTATCGAGCCGCGCTTCGGCGGCGAGCAGCGCGTCGCTGGTCAAAATTTGTGGCGCATTGAATCCGATCGCGTTTTGCAGCAAAGCGGGATCGAGCGTCGGCGTCGGAGCAACCGATACGTTCCGCAATCGCGGCTTTTCAATCGCGTTCCAATACTTCAGCGCCGCTTCGACATTGCCATCGAGAAAATAAAGCGTGCCGAGAAATTCCAGCGTGTACTTGTCTTTCGGATCGAGCTTCAGCGCCGCTCGTAGTTCGCGTTTGGCGGAGCGCGCGTCTTTCAACTTGTAGTCGACGCCCGCCAGTTCAACGAGGAATCTCGCCTGTTGTGGCGATTTTCGCTGCCCTTGCAAAACCGCCGCGCGCGCCTCTTGCCACCGTTGCAGCTTCGCCAGCGCGAGGCCGGCAACGAAATCCAAATCCGCCGACTGATCAGCAGATCCGCGCGCGAAGCGAACCGCTTCGTCGTAGTGACCCGCATCGAACGCCTTCTGCGCCTCGGCGAGTCTCTCGGCGTCGTCTCCTGGCGACGTTGCGTTGAGATCTTGAGCGCAGCACAAACCACTGAATGGAAGACTCAACAGGAGTAGAGAAACGGCAAGAACAGCGAAACGAATTATTCCGCGGGGGCGGAGATAGGCACTGCCAGTAGCAAATAATTCTTGGCGGCCAGCCATTCTTTCTCGAATTCCGCTCTCTCGATTCGCAGGAGTTTGCCGCGTGCCGGATCGTTCACAAAGACAGCTTCGCGCTGCCAGTCGATTCCGGTCGCGACAACATAGTGTAGCGGAGCGTGCGAACCTCCGGGTTCGATGCTCAGAATGAGCGGACGGCCTTTCTGCAAATGATTGCGAAGGTCGCCCCATTCGCCCCGTAACGCAAACACGCGAAATCCCGACTCGCGCAAATATTTTTCCAAATCTGAAGCGTAGATGCCGTGCCCTTTGCGGGAATAGAGCTGCTTCTGAATAGCATCCGCATCTTCGCGGTCCCCCGCGATCTGCGTTCCGTGCGCGGACCAATATTGAAGCAGCATCGCAATCGATGCCGACCCGCAGCCTTCAACCGTTTGCTTGATGAAAGGAACGTCAAGCCAAATGCCGGCTTTTTCCGCGTCCTGCGCTTGAACGAATGAAAAAGCTCCGGCCGCCGCAAAGAGACCAGCAATCAAAAGAACAAATCGTCGCATGAGCACAAATTTGTAGGGGCGCAGCATGCTGCGCCCCATGTCCGCAAGATTGTAGCTCTAAGGATGCTTTGCGCAGAACTATCGCAGCACAACAATCAAGATAACCACGATCAGCACAACGATCAAAATCACCAGCAAATCGTGGTCGGTCAAATTTCCCGCCGCAAAGTCGTGATCGATGGCTCGCGCGCGATCAGAAATGCGCGCCACATCTTCGTCGCTCATCGAGCTAACGGCACGATCGATCTTCGCGTAATCAACATTCGCCGTCTTCAGCGCCTTTTGGCCATCGACGGTCGCAAACAGTTGACGAATTTCCGCTTCGTTCGCGCGCCGCGTTTCCGATGGTGCCGCTGCAACTTGGTTCAGCTCACCGAGCGAAACGACATGCTTGTCGGCCTGCGACTGCGCCAGGATCGGACCTGCGGTCACCGCCGCCGCAAGAAGCATCGCGGCGACCCGCGTGATCTTTTTCGTCTGCATGAAAAAGCCTCCTGAGAGATTCGTTCACTGGGTGAGTCTCAGTGTACGAACGGCTCAGGAGGCGCAAGTGAGTTTCTGCCGGTGTTGTGCCCGTTCTGAAAATGGCTGCCCTTTGCGGTGTTTGAAGCCGCGCGAGTAGACCAAACTCAAAATACGATGGTAAGTACGACGATCAAAACGATGATCAGCACAATGACGATGATCAGCGTGCTAGTCAGCCCGCCCGCCGCGAAATCATGATCGGCCTGCCGCGACCTCTCGGCCACCGTCGCTAGGTCATCGTCACTCAATTGACTGATCGCCTTGTCGACTTTGGCGTAGTCCACTTTGGCGGTCTTCAGCGCTTCCTGACCTGCTTCGGTCTGCAGCAGGTGCCGCACATCCGCTTCATTTGCTTGACGCGTCTGCGACGGCTTCGCCGCGTCGGATTTCAATTCGTCGAGCGAAACCACGTGATCTTTGTCCTGAGCTGCGACCTGCGGTGCCGCTGCCAGGCCCAGCGCAAGTGCCACTGCCAGGGTCCACATCCAAATTTGCCCGCGCATTCTCATTTGATTCTCCGATCGTTTCACGGATTCCGCTTTGGGTCGGTTTTTCCGTCGGCGATTAGACTACACGAAGAACGTAAACGGTTTCTCTCGAATCCGTGAATTGCGCAGAAATAAATTTCAGGAAGGATTGCAAATAGGAATCGCCTGTATGCGACCTGATCAAAAATCGAATATCGAATAAGGCGCGATTCTCAAGTGCCAAAAGTTACTTCGCTGGCGCGATTGGAGTCTGATACTTCGTCATATCGATGGTGCGCCATTCGCCCTTTTCGATTCCTTCGCGAATCTGCGCGGCGGTCTTGCCCTTCTTGGTCTGCTCGTACGCGTAGAAGCCTTCGCGAAGGCAAACACCGCAATCCGCTGCATGCTTCCCGGTGTAGCAATCGAGCAGGCTGCCGTGTCCGGCGTGGCGGTCGCAGTAGCAGTAGCACGGCTGCTGATACAAAACTTTTTTGATCTTGGCGGCGAGCGCGTAGGCGTTCTGTACGGTCGCGTCGGTGAACGTCTCAGGAGCTAGTGTGGAAGGCATGGGTCCGGATGGCACTTCGTTGTGATATGCCGGCACCGGATCGTTGCCGGAATCCTGCTGCGCAGCGGCCGAAGCAGCGTTCGATGCGGCGTGCTGTGGAAGCAGCATCATGCCCAGCGCCAACAACGGCAATGACACAAGTCCCAGAATCAGTTTTTTGCGCGACATTTTCGTTGCGGTCATCGCAGAACCTCACCCCGCTCCATTAGACGCTTCAACTTGGAAACGCCCTGGCCCCGAACAGAAAATTTACACTTGCGAATCTAGACCAGGACCGGCCGCGGAGTTCCCGGTGTTGTGTACGCCGGCCGGGCGCTCGCCGCGCGCGCGGCAATGTGGCGCTCGCGCAGGTTGCGCTGAACGCGCCATCCCCAGGTCCGCACAAACGAAAATTCATCGCGCCGCCGAT
>JAFAZL010000229.1 GCA_019239815.1 Acidobacteriota bacterium | reverse complement strand
TAAACGCATTCGCGATGCAGCAAATAGGGAATGAATTTGTTGTATCCCTCAAGATCTAGGTCGCTTACATCAAAAAAGATCACCCCGTCGCGCGCTTCGCATCGCTCCCTCAAAATTTCGATCGAACGGCGATGCCGTTCCAGCAATGGCCCGAGATGCTTCGCCACCAGCGGCAACTCAATCACTTCCGACAACGGCTTGTACGCAAGCTCTGGAATAATCCGCGCGGGAATTCCATCCTCAGGCGCCGCTTCGATCACCAGCGCCAGCTTCGTCGCCGGCTCTGAAATCTCCACCGCCGATTCCGGCGTCGGGTACTGTGCCCCATCAATGATGTCGCCCCAGTGAATCAAATCCGCGAGCGGTTTCGTATTGAAACCGAACTTCTCCGCCCCTACCGTCGCAATCAGCTTCGTGCACGACTTGTATTCCGGCTCGTAAAACATGTGCGGAGTACGGTGCGTGCGGAAATGCTCCGCGTCCTGCGGCGTCAAAAACGCGCTCTGATGATGGTCGAACCACCACGTCAGTTTCGGTGAATTGGAATACTTAAAATCGACAATCGCGTTTTCATCGCCGTCGAAAAGCCCGCCCTCCCACGGCTGCTTCGCCTTGTGCGTCATGCCCGTAAAGCCAAATTCCGCATTCGCGTCGAATCGCTCCCGATACATGCGATAGAACAAAGCAGCGGATGCTGTGCCGTCGAAGCATCGGTCGTGAAAACAAAGCCTTACGCGCGTCATGAGTGGCCGATAGTGCCTTTCCGTCTTCGCCCTATTACGAAAAATGGCGAGAACAAAGCCCTTAACGATGCGGTCTGCTCATCACAAAGTCAAGAGGAAAGGCAGTCCGCCAAACCATCACACCCGTGCTGCCGCCCGCTTCCAAAAAGCAAAAAAGCCGCGCGGCGGGCACCGCGCGGCTCGAATTTGACCGTTCCTTGTCGGCTTAGTTGCCGGCCATCTTTTCGGCGATGTCCCCGATGAAGGGCAGCTTGAACTTCTCGTGCTGGTAGGCCTTGTACATCAGGAAGATCCACAGTACGAAGACCAACAAACCTACGATCGGATACATTGCCAGTGCCAAAAAGCCAAGGTGAGCAAAACTCATCATGCCGAACACAAATCCGACTGCGATGTAGACCACGATGAGCGCGATCGACAACGCAATCGACTGTGCCGCGTGAAACTTCACAAACGGCCGCTTGTCGATGAGGAAAAAGATCAGTCCCGTGACCCAACCCAGGATGTAGCAAAGCAATCCCGCCACATTCTCTTCCATTCCGGATGTCGCCGGTGCCACGGCCGCTCCTCCTGCTGGCGCTGATGCAGCAGCCCCTTGAGCCGCGCCACACTTCGGGCAGAACGCAGCTCCACCCACCTCTGAACCACACGCGCTGCAAAAAGCCATTTGTTTCTCCTTAAGAATGACGCCCTAAATTGCTGCGGAGCGTAACAAAACGGGCCGCCCGACTGCAATCTTTTTCGGTTGGCGACGATGGCGCAAGACTCTGAGGAACGTACAGCTTTGGAAAGCCCTTCAAGAGTACAATCGCCGCCGATGTCTACCGTCGAACACGCCCTTGCTGAGCCATCTCTCGTGGCTCGGTTCTGGCCCACCAACACGACGCGCGCTGAACGGTCCTCTCTGATCGCCGGCGCTCTCGGCTGGATGCTCGACGCCATGGACGTCATGCTCTACTCGCTCGTCCTCGCATATCTCATCCGCGAATTCTCGATGAGCACCCGCACCGCTGGCCTACTCAACTCACTCACCCTCGTCGCATCCGCCATCGGCGGCTTGATTTTCGGCATGGTCGCGGATCGCATCGGTCGCACGCGTTCGCTGATGGCTTCGATCCTCGTTTATTCCCTTTCCAGCGCAGCCTGCGGCCTTGTCCACTCGATTCCGCAACTCGCGATTTTTCGATTCTTACTCGGTCTTGGCATGGGCGGCGAATGGAGCGCCGCCGCCGCTTTGATTGCCGAAACCTGGCGACCGGAGCATCGCGGCAAAGCTCTTGGCCTCATGCAATCGTCGTATGCGATCGGCGAAGCAATCGCTGCCGGCGTCGTCCTGTTCGTTCTTCCACACTTCGGCTGGCGCGCCGTTTTCTTCGTCGGAGTTCTCCCCGCATTGATGGTGCTGTGGATTCGCCGCGACGTGCCTGAGCCTGAAGCTTGGAAACGCCGCGCGGAATCGGCAGCGTCTACGCCGCGAAAATCGATTTTCCGCGCGCTTTCTCCGAAAACACTGCGGCTCGGCGCCATCGCCGCCACCATGAACGCCTTCACGCTGTTCGGCTTCTGGGGACTATTCACTTGGATTCCCGCGTATCTTTCGCTGCCGGTCGCGCAAGGTGGGCGCGGCATCGGCTTCTCCAAATCCACAACATTCTTCTTGGTTTTGTCCGGCGGAAAATGGCTCGGCTACATCGTCTTCGGCGCGATGTCCGACATGTGGGGCAGAAAAAAGCCTTACTTCCTCTATCTCACTCTCGCCGCGATTCTCGTTCCGATCTATGGAATGGTTCACACCGAAACATTGCTCTTCGTTCTCGGCCCAATCGTCGCCTTCTTCGGCGCCGGCTACTTCTCTGGCTATCCCGCGATGGCCGCCGAAATTTTCCCGGGCGAAGTTCGCGCCACTGCCATGGGCTTCAGCTACAACGCGGGCCGCATCTTCTCCGCCAGCGCCCCTTTCCTCATCGGCGCCCTCGCCGAACGCCACGGCATCGGCCCCGCCTTCTCTCTGCTGGCCGCCGCGTTCATGATTGCTGCTCTACTCTCTATTCCTTTACCAGAATCGCGCGTAGAGTCCCTTGATTGATCTTCGTGAACTCTGAACGGCTAGGTCGTCGAGATTCGTTATATAGTTGACTATCCACGCGGGCGTGGCGGAACTGGCAGACGCGCCAGCCTTAGGAGCTGGTGATCGCAAGATCTTGGGGGTTCAAATCCCTCCGCCCGCACCATCTTCTTTCAAGCTCCTCACCCATCCCAACTTCCTTCCGACGTCCCCGACCAATCTAAGTCATTGTAGGGGCGGCGCTTGCTCCGCCCGGCGTCTACACGACCACGACGCTTGGCTGGGCCAAGACAGAAACTTGATATGCATTTTAGAGCAGTATCAATTTGACTTACGCATTTCTTCTGCATTATTATGCTGAAACAATGGCCACTACCCAAGATCCCGGTTCACTACTTCCTTCGGCTCCTCCAACCGATTCGCTCCTCCTCCGCGACTTAGCCCAGCGAATCCGCGCTCTTCGCAAAACGCGCTCGCTCACGCGCAAAACGCTCTCCCAACTCGCCGACGTCTCTGAGCGCCACCTCGCCCAACTCGAATCCGGCGAAGGCAACATCTCGATCCTTCTCCTCAATCGCATCGCGACCGCACTCAATACGTCCCTTGCGAATCTGTTCGCGATCGATTCGCCGACTTCCTCGCCTCAAATCCCGCCGCGTCTGAAGCGCATCGCCCTCATCGGCCTCCGCGGCGCGGGCAAATCCACACTCGGCGAAAAACTCGCTGCCGCGCGCAACATTCCCTTCATCGAACTCGACCGCGAAATCGAAAAAGAAACCGGCATGCCCCTCGCCGATATTTTTTCGATGTACGGCCAATCCGGCTACCGCGCCATCGAACGCCGCTCACTCGAGCGTGTCACCAACGAGTACGAGCGTGCGGTCTTCTGCATCGGCGGCGGTGTCGTCACCGAACCCGAAACCTACGACTTCCTCCGCACCAACTGCTACACCATTTGGATCAAGGCCAAGCCCCAGGAGTACATGGATCGCGTCGTTGCTCAGGGGGACTTCCGCGCAATGGCCGGCAACGACCGCGCCATGGAAGATCTTCGCCGCATTCTCACCACGCGCGAACCGCTCTATCGCCAAGCCGACATGACTCTGGATACCTCAAACGCCACCGTCGACGAAAGTTTCGCTCGCCTGCAATCCACACTCGACAAAAACGCATCAACTCCAACAAAGAGTCCAGCAGCCAAATCCGCAGGAGGTCTTCGTGGATAGCCCCGCTGTCCAGGACGCGCAACAAGCGCAACAAACTCAGACGCAAGTAGCGCAACAGCAATCGACGAAGCCCGATCCCGTCGACTACCGCACCGAGCCGTCGCGCTACAAACACTGGCGCCTCACCTTCGAGCCACCCGTCGCCACTCTAACGATGGACGTCGCCGAAGACGGCGGCCTTCGCCCAGGCTACAAGCTCAAACTCAATTCCTACGATCTCGGCGTTGACATCGAACTCCACGACGCACTCCAGCGCATCCGCTTCGAGCACCCAGAGATTCGCAGCGTCATCATCACCAGCGCAAAAAACCGCGTCTTCTGCAGCGGCGCAAATATCTACATGCTCGGCCAGTCTTCCCACGCCTGGAAAGTCAACTTCTGCAAATTCACCAACGAAACGCGCAACGGGATCGAAGACTCCAGCGCTGACTCCGGTCTTAAATTTCTCGCCGCGCTCAACGGCTCAACCGCCGGCGGCGGCTACGAACTCGCGCTCGCGTGCGATGACATCGTCCTCATCGACGACCGCTCCTCCGCCGTCAGCCTCCCCGAACTCCCGCTCCTTGGCGTTCTCCCTGGCACCGGCGGCCTTACACGCGTGACCGACAAGCGCAACGTCCGCCGCGATCACGCCGACATTTTCTGCACCAATCCCGACGGCGTGCGCGGCCAACGAGCCAAAGATTGGCGCCTCGTCGACGAAATCGTGAAGCCCCAACAATTCGCCGAACAAATCAAGCAGCGCGCCGCAAAGCTAGCTGAGCAAAGCGATCGTCCCGCAGACGCAAAAGGCATCGCCCTCACTCCGCTCGATCGCACCATCGACGACACCGGCATCCACTACAAATACGTCGACGCGGAATTGAATCGTACTGCGCGAACGGTCACCCTAACAGTCCGCGCACCCGAATCCACGCTGCAACTCACGCTCGAATCCGCTCTCGCTCAAGGCGCAGCATGGTATCCGCTCCAACTCGCCCGCGAACTCGACGACGCCATCCTCCATCTCCGCACCAACGAACCCGACCTCGGCCTCTGGCTGATTAAAACGGCCGGCAACGCCGACGCCATCATTGCTATCGATGACTTTCTCCTCGCCAACCAGAACAACTGGTTCGTCCGCGAAGTCCTCGGCATGCTCCGCCGCACACTCGCTCGTCTCGACGTCACTTCCCGCTCGATGTACGCGATCGTCGAACCCGGTTCCTGTTTCGCCGGCACCCTCTTCGAGCTGGCGCTAGCCAGCGACCGCATCTTCATTCGCGATGCGCAAGATCTCCCCGAAAACGAGCAGCCTGCTTTTGTCGCCCTCTCCAAAATAAATTTCGGCGCGCTCCCCATGCCAAATCATCTCTCGCGCCTGCAAGCCCGCTTCAACAACGACGAATCGCAACTAACCGTGCTGAAAGAAAAAATCGGCGCAAAACTAAATCCGCAAGAAGCACTCGATGCTGGCCTCGTCACCGTCGCCCCCGACGACCTCGACTGGGAAGACGAACTCCGCCAAGCCATCGAATCCCGAGCCGCCCTTTCCCCCGACGGCCTGACCGGCCTCGAAGCCAACCTCCGCTTCGGCCCCAACGAAACCCTCGAGACCCGAATCTTCGGCCGCCTCTCCGCCTGGCAAAACTGGATTTTCATCCGCCCAAACGCCGTAGGTCCCGACGGCGCCCTAAAGGTTTACGGCACAGGAGCCCCCACAAAATTCAACTGGGAGCGCGTCTAATCGCAATCAACCTCGCGCTTTTCCAATTTCAAATTTCCAACTTCCGATTTCTGAGGTTCTCATGATCGACTACACCGAAAAAATCCCCAACAACGTCGACCTCGGTCGCGACCGCGTCCTCCAGCGCGCCCTGGAACATTGGCAACCCGCCTTCCTCGGCTGGTGGTCCGACATGGGCCCTAACGAATCCGCAAACTACGAGGTCTACCTCCGCACCGCCACTAGCGTCGAGCCCGACGGCTGGGCGCAATTCGGCTACGTCCGCATGCCCGAGTACCGCTGGGGAATTTTCCTTCAACCGCGCGATGAACAGCGCCTCGTAAATTTCGGCCGCCACAAGGGTCAGCCCGCCTGGCAGGAAGTCCCCGGCGAATATCGCTCCGCACTCCGCCGCGTCATCGTCACGCAAGGCGACACCGAGCCCGCATCCGTCGAGCAGCAAAAAGCGCTCGGCCTCTCCTGCCCTTCTCTCTACGATCTCCGCAACATTTTTCAGGTGAACGTCGAAGAAGGCCGCCACCTCTGGGCGATGGTCTATCTTCTTCACCGCTATTTCGGCCGCGATGGCCGCGAAGAAGCCGAAGCGCTCCTCGATCGCCGCTCCGGCGACACCGACAATCCCCGCATCCTCGGCGCGTTCAACGAGCCCACTCCCGACTGGCTCGCCTTCTACATGTTCACGTTCTTCACAGATCGCGACGGAAAATTTCAGCTCTGCGCGCTCGCCGAATCCGGCTTCGATCCTCTCTCACGCACGTGTCGGTTCATGCTCACTGAAGAAGCCCATCACATGTTCGTCGGCGAAACCGGCGTCGCCCGCATCATTCAGCGCACCTGCGAAGTCATGAAAGAAAACAAAATTGACGATCCCTCCGACGTTCGCGCTCTCGGCGTTATCGATCTCCAAACCATCCAGCGCTATCTCAATTTCCACTACAGCGTCACGCTCGACCTTTACGGCTCCGACATTTCCTCCAACGCCGCCAACTATTTCACCAGCGGCCTCAAAGGACGCTTTCGCGAAACAAAACTATCCGACGATCACGTTCTCTCCGACGCCGACTACACCGTCTGGGAAGTCACCGGCGACAAAATCATCGGCAAGCAAGTCCCCGCGCTCACCGCGCTCAACGAACGCCTCCGCGACGACTACATCGGCGAAATTGAAGACGGCGTCGCCCGCTGGCAAAAAGTCATCGACAACGCCGGGATCCCATTCAAGCTCACGCTCCCCCACAAAGGCTTCCACCGCGAAATCGGAAACTTCGCCGGCACGCACATCAGCCCCGAAGGCCAGGTCCTCACCGAAGAAGCCTGGAAGCAACGCGAACACGAATGGCTCCCCACCGCCGCCGACTACAAATACGTCCAATCCCTGATGACCGGCCGCGTCACCGAACTCGGCAAATTCGCCAACTGGATCGCCCCACCCATCCGCGGCATCAACGGCCAGCCGTTGAATTTCGAATACGTCCGCTTCAACTAACCGAGTCTCTGAAATGTAGGGGCGCAGCACGCTGCGCCCCATGTCCGCACGATGTCAGCAATCGAGTTGGGTCTTGGGTGCCGCACCCTCAGAAATCAGAGGGTGCGGATCTTCCGCTCGCCATCAATCACGATCCGCGAACCCCCCTGCGCCCCCAAAGTCCCTCTCCCGCCCGAAAATGCTAAACTCCCCACACCCCAAATGACCTCCGTCATCGACCTCCACATCCACATCATGCCCCACGAAATGATGAAGCCCGACCCCCTCGAGCTAATCACCCGCGGCCGCACCGACTTCGAAGAAGTCGAACGTTACTGCCACGATCCCAAACTCTTCCTCAAATACCTCGACTCCATCAACACCGAACGCGCCGGCCTCATCAATTACGTCGCCCCCGAAATCATCGGCTTCACCCCCGCCGTCAACGACTGGGTCGCCAAATTCGCCTCCACCGACCCCTTCCGCCTCATCGCATTCGGCGGCGTCCACCCCGGCACCGTCCCCGATGCCGGCGCCGAAGTCGACCGCATCGCCAAACTCGGCATCCGCGCCATAAAGATTCATCCATCCCATCAAGCCTTAACTCCGAACTCCTACCTCCACGGCAACACCGAGCTGCGCAAAATCTACGACCGCGCCCAGCATCACCGTCTCCCCGTCATGATTCACACCGGCACCTCTATCTTCCCCGGCGCCCGCAACATCCACGCCCAACCCATGCTCTGCGACGACATCGGCGTCGACTTCCCCGATCTCCCCATCATCCTCGCCCACGGCGGCCGCCCCATCTGGATGGCCGAAGCCTTCTTCCTCGTCCGCCGTCACAAAAACTTTCACATGGACATCAGCGGCATCCCCCCGCAAAAGCTCCTCGAATATTTCCCGCGCATCGAAGACATCGCCGACAAAGTCCTCTGGGGCACCGACTGGCCCAGCCCCGGCGTAAACCAAATGCCCCAAAACGTCGCCAAATTCGAAGCCCTCCCCCTCTCCGCCTCCACAAAACAAAAAATCCTCCACGACAACGCCGCCGCCCTCTTCCCTCGCTAACTTCGGTTAGTTCACTCATTCAACTTCTTGCTCCAAAACGAAAAAACCTGTCATTCCGAGCGAAGCGAGGAATCTGCTTTTTGCAGCCACGTCCAGACCTGAGCGACGTTCGTCCTCCTCCCAATTTCCACTTTCCAATTTCCATTTTCCGCGCCAAAATTCCGCCCATGCCACCCACCATCCACGACCTCCTCGCCCTCTACAATCCCTCCAATCCTCTCGACCGCGCCTACACCATCCCCGCCCCCTGGTACCGCGACCCACAAATCGAATCCCTCGAACGCACCGCCGTCTTCGCCGGCACCTGGCAAGTCGTCGGCCGCCTCGACCAGGTCTGCACTCCCGGCCAATTCTTCACCGCCGACATCGCCGGCGAACCCATCGTCGTCGTCCGCGGCGACGACAACAATCTCCGCGCCTTCTTCAACGTCTGCCGCCATCACGCCGCCGCCGTCGTCCCCGAATCCCACGGCTGCGCCAAACAATTTCGCTGCCCCTACCACGGCTGGACCTACGGCATCGACGGCGCGCTCAAAGGCATGGTCGAGTTCGACGGCGTCTGCAACTTCGATCGCGCCGACAACGGCCTCGTCCCCATCCGCCTCGACACCTGCGAAAATTTTGTCTTCGTCAATCTCGACGGCAAAGCCATGCCGCTCCAAAAATTTCTCGGCGCCGTCCCCGAACTCGTCGCGCCACTACAGCTCAGCAAAAAACTCACCTACTTCGATCGCCGCATCTATCCGCTGAATTGCAACTGGAAGGTCTACGTAGACAACTATCTCGACGGCGGCTACCACGTCCCCCACGCCCACAAAGGCCTCAGCAGCGTCATCGAATACACCAAGTACACCATCGAAAATTTCGAACGCTCCTGCCTGCAATCCAGCCCGCTCTCGTCCGATGAAAACACCAGCGCCGAAGTCGGCGCCACGCGCCAGGGCCGCGCCTTCTATCTCTGGATCTATCCCAATTTCATGATCAACGCCTACGAAGGCGTGATGGACACGAACCTCGTCCTGCCCCTCGGCCCCGATAAATGCGCCGTCGTCTTCGACTACTACTTCGCCGACGTCAGCGCCGCCGCCGAAAAGCACAATCGCG
>JAFAZL010000217.1 GCA_019239815.1 Acidobacteriota bacterium | reverse complement strand
ACGATCAGCGAGAAGTCGGGTATATCGCCCGCCGGGAGCCCGCCGTGATCATGGCTGGCGCCGTCGGGATTGAAGTGCGGACCGGCGGACTTGAAGTCCGGCCCGTCGCACTTGGCGAACTGGTGGATGTGCAGGGAGTGCTCGCCCGGGGGCAGATTCTTGATGTCGAGCTTGATTCGAACGCCGTGCGGAGCTGCGGAAAGTGTCGCAGTGCCCACCACCTGACTTTGTGCGTTCTTGATGTCAACGACTAAAGGCTTGGATGGTGGCGGAGTAGCCGCATTGGTGATGGCAGCTGTCGCGAGAAGGCAGAGAATTGCCGAGAAAACTTTCATAAGACCTCGCAGGTTGGACCGCAGACACGGGTCTTTGGCCAGGATTTGAGTCTCAAGTCACTTTACGGCTGTAACAGCAAAGGGGAATGTAAAGACGGTGTCTTGTGTAGTGAGAAGGGTATTAGCTGGAGGGAGCAGCACCCTGGCCCGGGCGTATTGCTGCTTACCGCTCCTTCGGATGGTCGTCTGAGACTACGCGGCCTCCGGTTGGCTTTCAAAACCGGAAGGCTCGTTGCGACATCCTAGTGGTGAAACGCGACTAGAAGATGGTAAGACAGTAGCGGAATTTTTCGTGGTGATTCTTCTATAGAGTGCTGAGGAGATTTTTTATGGATGCGACGAGCAGTCGATGGGGATTGCGTATGGCGGCGTTGGCAATTTTATGTGCAGCGCCGGGAATTTTGCTGGGACAAGTGACGCACGGCAAGAAACCGCAGTTGCCAGCGCCGTTTGCGACAAAGTCGGCCGGAAATCCGCCCGAAGAAACCAAGCCTCCGAAGGGATTTCTGCCGACGGTTCCGGCGGGATTCAAGATCGACATTTTCGCAACTGATTTTAATGAGCCGCGCTGGCTGACGGTTGGGCCGAACGGAAAAGACATTTTCCTGGCGGACACACACGGAGGCAAAATCTATATTTTGCGTCTCCCGGCGGACGGAAACGGCGAGGGTCAGAAGGAAGAGTTCCTGACTGGGCTCGACGAGCCATTCGGGATCGCGTTTCACGAAGACTACATGTACGTGGGGGACACCGATGCGGTGCTGCGCTACAAGTTCGACCCGGTGAATTCGAAGAAGCTGGGCGATGCGGAAAAAATCATGGACCTACCGCGGCGCGGACACTCGACGCGTGCGGTGGCGTTCAGCGCCGATGGAAAGCATCTCTTTGTCAGCGTGGGCTCGCAGTCGAACATCGACATCGAGAGTGACACACGCCGCGCCGCGATCACGATTTGCGATCCCGACGGGAAAAACGCGCGGTTGTATGGCACGGGCTTGCGCAATCCCGTGGGTATCGCGATCGAGCCGAAGACCGGCGAGTTGTTCACGAGCGTGAACGAGCGCGACGGCCTCGGCGACGACCTGCCGCCCGATTATTTCACGTCGGTCAAAGACGGCGGATTTTACGGCTGGCCGTACAGCTACATCGG
Organism: Acidobacteriota bacterium; assembly: GCA_019239815.1. Next base: position 2,677 of record JAFAZL010000217.1, on the reverse strand, counting down.
GAAGAATGTCGATCCGCGCGTGAATCCGCAGAAGCCAGAGCTGGTCGCCAAGGCAATCATTCCGGACGTGTTGCTGGGAGCCCACCGTGCGCCGTTGCAGTTTGCGTTCTACACAGGCAAGCAGTTCCCTGCGAAATACTCCGGCGGTGTGTTCTTGTGCGAGCACGGTTCGTGGAATCGCTCGCAGCGCGCCGGGTACCAGGTGGTGTTCATTCCGTTTAAGGACGGGAAGCCGTCAGGCGATCCGGAGCCATTCATGACAGGATTGGTGCCCGATCCAACGAAGGGCAACGTGAACGGGCGGCCGGTGGGCGTGACGGTTGCGCCGGACGGGTCGTTGCTGGTTTCCGATGACGGCGCGCAGGTCGTCTATCGGATTTCAGCGTCGAAGGGCGCGGCTGCCGATTAAGACTCCGAATCAAATCGGCGGTTCTGAATGGGCGGGAGCTGCCGGCTCCCGCCCATTTTTTTGTTGCGCGGAGTTTTGGGGCAGGGGTGCAGTGCATTCAGTTTACGACCAGCGTCAGCTGAATCGGCTGGACGCCACCAACGGAAGCACCGCTCGTGGTAGTTGCGGTCGGAGTGATGATGATGGTGTAGGTTTGGGATGTGGGCGTAACAGCCGGAGCTGTGGCTACAGTGGACGCGCCGCCGCAGCCCGCGAGGGCGTTGAGCGCTAGTGTGAGAAGGACAGCGGCGGTTGTGTTTGCGTAGATCCAGCGCGAACGGAACGAAGGCGCGCGGCATTGCATGCGTTTGTTGACGAACGCGAGCAGCAGCGCGGAGGCGATGGTCAGGAGAAATCGCGCGAGCTCGATCGGTGCGATTTGATGAAAGTCGAAAATCCCCCTGGATGCAACCCCCGACGCCACAGTGGCTACGGATACCGTGAGTGTCAGTGGTTGGTTGGCGATCACGGGCATCGGCGCGGGCGTCAGGGTGCACGTTGCGCCGGTCGGTGCGCCAGAACATGGCGAAAAGGAAACCGTGCCGGTAAAACCTGGAGTTACGGTGAGCGAGAAGTCGGCAGTTTGCCCCGCCGTAACGGATTCTGTAAGACCGGTCTTGCCCGCAGAGATCGTGAGAAGTTCGGATTGGATGGCGCCGTTGAGCGCAATCAATTGCGGGGAGTTGGCGGCGTTATCAGTCACTACCAGCGTGGCAACGCGATTCCCGGCTCCGCCAGGTGTGAACACGATAGCCACAGTGCACCCCTGACCGCTGGCGACGGAGTTTCCAACACACGTTGCGGCAATCGCAAAGTCGGTGGCGTTCAGTCCGGCGATTTGCAGGCTGGAGATGACCAGTGGCTGAGCGTTTGCCGACACATTCGAATTTGTAATCGTGACGTCCAGTTGAGACGACGCCGTGCCTTGAGCGGACGACGAGAAGGAGAGCGATGCGGGAGCAATTGCGACGGTCGGCTGAGGATTGCCAGATCCACCGGAACCCGATCCGCCAGAGCCTCCTGAACCAGAACCGCCTGATCCGCCGCCTCCCGAACCCGATCCTCCGGATCCGCCCGAGCCTGCACCGCCCGAACCCGAACCACCGGAACCTCCTGAACCCGAACCGCCCGATCCTCCGGAGCCGGAGCTGCCTCCTCCGCTACTGCTCGCTACGCCGTTACCAGTAAGCAGAAGAGTCTGCGGCCCGGCAGAAGCGGCAACCACCAAAGTCGCTTGCCGAGCGCCGGCCTGAGTGGGGGTGAATGTCACGGTGATCGGGCAGGACGTTCGCGCTGCAAGCAGTAATGGGCACGTTGTCGCGTTGAAGTCAGCTTGGTCGGCTCCAGTAATCGAAATGGTTACAGTGAGCGCTTGCGTTCCCGCATTTGTGAGTAGAGCCGAGTTGTCGGATACAGATTGCCCCACTGTTGTGTCGACGAAGTTGATGGCCGACGGAACCAATTGCGCGGCGGTCGCAGTCGCCGATTGAGAAGCGGCGTCGTGAGTTAGCGTCAATCCACCCGCGCCTTCTGCACCGGAAACGGTATAGGGGGAACTGGTTATTTCACGCAGGGCGCCAGACGTGAAGTCCGTGATTTCGAAGACGTGAACTTGGCCACTTGCCAGAGTGTAGAAGTAAGGCTCGACCGGATGGGCCACAGTGGCGCCACCGCCAAGGTTGAAGGGTACAGGCCCGCCGGATGTTGAAGGAACTGCGAGAGCACCGGTGATTTGGTCGATGGTATAGACGGCGGTTTGCCCTCCCTGCTGGACGAAGAGGAGATGGCCGGAGCCGTCATCCAGCAGCGCGGACGGTGGGCTATTTGGACTCACGACTGAGAGCGATTGCGGCGCCAACGTGGTGCCGTCGGAACGGATTTGCTGACTTTCGATCAGGCCTGCGGCGGAACTCCCCTCTCCGTCGAAGAGCACGGTCGCGCCAGGATTGAGCGTGAGGGAGTCTTCGTGAAGATTCGAGTTAACGGAAGTTAGCGTACCGAGTTGGCCGGACGTCGGGTCGATGGTGAAGAAGGCCAAGCCCGGAGTTTGACTGCCAAGCGTCGAGCCCGTAACGAGTTGAAGTGCCGCGTAAAGATAGCCTTGCGGGCTGATAGCAATGTCAACGGGTGTGGCCTCGAGGGAAGTGAAAGAGGGCAACATCAGTGGCTCGGCTGGAGTTCCAATCTGGAATGTGACAATGGCGCCGGTGAACGGAAGCGGGCCGTTGC
>JAFAZL010000048.1 GCA_019239815.1 Acidobacteriota bacterium | reverse complement strand
CAAATTTTGCAATTGGTGCGCGCGCTTCGCGGCCTCAACATCATCGGCTGCGATCTCGTCGAAGTGAGCCCGCCGTTCGACACCGGCGAAATCACCAGCCTCCTCGCCGCCAATCTCCTCTACGAGCTCCTCTGCGTTTTGTGATGCGCTTCCTCTCGATGCGCCGCCCAATTCAAACTGTCATTTCGACCGGAGCGAGCCGACGTCTTTTCTTCGCGTTCGCTTCCTGCGAACGCGTCGGCTTGTGCAGCGGAGAACTCTGCGCCATCGCGTGTTTTGGGCGCGATGAAATCTCTCTTCGATCACAACGACGACCACGTCTCTCTTCAACGGTGTGCCGCATGAGCAGCGCCGCTTCGACAACTCCAAAACTCGCTCGCAAACTCCGCCTCCACGACTACTTCGCGCTGGCGTTCGGCACGATGATCGGCACGGGCTGGCTCGTTCTGATGGACGACTGGCTCGGGCGCGGCGGGCCGCTCGGTGCGATTCTCGGATTTGTTCTCGGCGGCATCGTTCTTCTTCCCGTCGGCTACGTTTACGGACAGTGGGTGCTGCGTCTGCCCGATGCGGCCGGAGAAGCCGCCTACACGGCGCAGGTTTTTCCGCCGGTAGTGAGTTACTTCACGGGATGGATCATGCTGCTCGCGTATTTCATCGTGTGTCCGTGGGAAGCGATCGCGCTCGGAAAAATCGCGGCTTACATTTTCCCGCGGCTTGATTCGATCGAGGTCTATCGCGTCGCAGGCCAGCCCGTATTTTTCTGGCGGCTCGTGCTCGGGGTTGCCCTGACTTTGTTCCTCACGTTTCTGAACTATCGAGGCATTCGGCTGAGCGCGAATTTTCAAAAAGGAATGACCAGCGTCGTGCTGCTAATTTTTCTGGCACTCGTTGCGCTGAGCACGGCGCGAGGCACGCCGGCAAATCTTCATCCCGTGTTTCACGGCACGCCGCTCGTTTCGATTTTGCTGACGCTGCAAATCGTGCCGTATTTTCTGACCGGCTTCGAGTCCGTCCCGAAATATGCGGAAGAAGCGAATCCTGATTTGCGCGGCAGGACGTATATGACAGCGATCGCGATGGCGCTCGGCGTCGGCGTTTCGTTTTACGCGCTGTCGCTGTTTGCCGTGTCGTACATTGCGCCGTGGCAAGGCCTGCTCGGCAAGCGCTTTGCGACGGCCATTGCGTTCGAGCACGGGCTCGGCGCCCATTGGATCGTGCGGCTGATATTTGCGATGGCCATGTTCGGTCTCTTCCAGTGCTTCAATGGAAATTTTGCCGCATCGACGCGCATGATTTTCGCCTTCGGGCGCAACGGCTCGATTCCAGAAATGTTTTCGCGAGTCCATCCGCGATTTCAAACGCCGAGCAATTCTGTATTGATCATCGGCGCCGGGACGCTCGTCGCGCTTTTTCTGGGTGACTCGCTGCTCGTGCCGGTCACAGAAGTGGGATCGGCGGCGTCGGCGTTCGGCTGGCTCGCGTCTTGCGTGTCGATGGTGCTTGTGCTGCGCAACTATGTGTTGCCATCGACGCGATTGCGAATCGTTGCGATCTTCGGGGCGATTTCGGCGTTGGCGCTCGTCTCGATGAAGTTCTTGCCGTTCGCTCCGGGCCACTTCACTGTCGCCGAGTACGTCGCGCTCGCAATCTGGCTCCTGCTCGGCCTCGTTCTGTGGCGCCGGAAGAAATTGGTTTGAGTTCGAACGAATTATTTTCCGGCTGCGGTTTGTTGGTTCTTTAATTCCTCCTGAAATGCGGATTCGCGGTCGGCGATGTAGGCTTTGTAGCCTGCGGGATCGATGAAGGGATTTTCGCCGCCGGCGTTGAGCTTTGGATATTTCGCGGCCAGGTCGTAGTAAGCGCCGTGGGCGCCGAGGAAGATGTCGCAAGGAAGCGCCTTCAAGACCTGGAACTCGTGCTCGTAGTCCTGCGCGATCTGCAGGTACTCTTTGTTATTTACGAGTTTGAAGCCGGGGTTCACGTTGGGGCTGCCGACGATGACGACGTCGTAGGTTTTTCCGGTTTCGTCGTCGCGGACTTGCATTGTCCACGTGGTGCAGCCTTTGGTGTGGCCAGCGGTTTTGTGTGCGGTAAGAATGACATTGCCGAGTTTCACTTCGTCGCCGTCGTGCAGGACACGATCGACTTTAGCCGGTGGGTAGTACGTCGTGGCCTCGTTGCCGTAACGAAAATCTTTTTTGCCACCGGATTCGACGACGGGAACGTCGGCGTCGAGCACCATATATTTCGCGTGCGTCAGCGATTTGATTTTGGTGCTCCCGGCGCAGTGATCCTTGTGGGCGTGACTAATGAGCAGGATTTTTGTCTCGCTGAACTTGAAGCCAAGTTTTTCAATGCTCGCCTGAATCAGCGGGACGTTTTGCTCGAGGCTACTGTTGATGAGGATATTTCCGTCGGGTGTGGTGATGAGATACGAAGCCAAGCCCTCGCTGCCGACGTAATAGAGATTGTCCATCACGCGATGCGGCGGAAACGGATTAACCCAATCCGGCGGGACGCGATTATTCACGGGAGGTCGCGGTGTCGCTTTTGCGGCTTCGCCCTGGGCAGAGCCGTAGAGCTTCGCCGACGCGACGACGCTCGATGCAACTCCGGCGATGATGAACTGGCGACGAAACATTTTTAAGTCCTCATTTCGCAGGAACGATCGATACAGTCAGCGCCGAAGGATGATCGGCGTCGTGAAGAATTGTGTTCGTTGCCTTCGTGTATGCGTCGCTGGCATTGGCGTCGCGGCCTAGATATGGACGCTGGTTGCCGGTATTCAGGTTGCGGTCGAAGCGCGGAAAATTGCTGCTCGAGATTT
>JAFAZL010000802.1 GCA_019239815.1 Acidobacteriota bacterium | reverse complement strand
ACCTGAGAATTATTTGGCATACAGCGATACTGCCATGTCCTACCTCGGCCTAAATCGCGTTGCCGAAGCGAAAGCAGTCTTGCAAGAAGCAGAACGCCGGAACATCGGAGGCTTCTTTCTCCACCAGCAGTTGGGGGATATTGCGATCATCGAGGGCGACTCTGCTGTGCAAGCCAAAGAAGATGCGTTGGCGCGTGCTAATCCCGAAGGCGAACTAAATCTGATCGGCAGGGATGGGAGTCTTGCCGCAAAGCGTGGCCGCGTGCGAGAGGCACGCGAACTTCTCGCTAAGAGTAGCGCCCTCGCCAGTCGTCTCGACCTCAAAGAACTGGCCACGAACAACATGGCGTATCAGGCGACGTTCGAGGCGCTGGTCGGCAACCGCAAGGACGCGTTGCTGATTGCCGATAAAATCAGCGCACAATCACAGTTAGTAAACGATCAGCTCAACGTGGCTGACATTTACGCGCGTGTCGGGAAAGAAGATGAGGCCCTGCAACTTGCAAAAGCCGCGGGCGATCTACGCCCGAACGACACGATGGTGCACAACGTCTCGCTGCCGATGATTCGCGCGACGATTGCTCTCAATCACGGCGACACCGCAAAAGCGCTCCAGGAACTGAAGGCTGCGGAGAATTACGACGGTGCTCAGATCGAACTGCTTTACACCCGCGGCAATGCTTATCTACGAGCCAACGACCCGGCACGAGCTGCCGAGGAGTTCAAAAGAGCGTTAAATCTGCGAGCTTTCTACGCCGAAGATCCCACCATCGCCCTTGCTCAACTTGGACTGGCCCGAGCGTACGCGACCGCTGGCGACAAACCAAATGCCCGCGTCGCATATGACTCTTTCTTCGCGCTGTGGAAGGACGCCGATCCACAGGTGCCTATTCTTAAGCAGGCGCGATCCGAATTTTCCAAGTTGTGAACCCGACAAGCTATGCGAGCCTTCAGACTATTTCACGCGCCGTCACTAAGACTGGGAAACTCGGGGAAGGAAAGTCGGGGACGAAACTCGGGACACTCTTGGACAGACGGAACGTTTACCCGTTTCAGTCAGGCTAACATCTCAGATCTCATTGCCGAACAGTGATTTCCACATCCGTGCTCTTCACCCAACATCTCGCCATCAAATCGTGTACCGCCCGCCCATCCTTCGAAAACGCCACGCGTCCGCAATCCGCCAGAAAGTAGTAAATCCCCACATACGGCACGTGCATCAGCGCCCTCCCAAACCAGAAACGCAGACTCGCCTTCCAAAACGTCGGCCGCGCACCATCCTCATCCGTAACCATCAATCCAAGGAACCTTTTCCCCGGCGTCGCCTGCCATTTCGAACTCTCACACGCCGCAAAATACACCCAACTCATCGCGACAAAGAACAGCAGCGTCGCAAAGATGAATCGGTCCCCAAATTTGAGCAAGAGTTGATGCGGCGTCACTCCCGGCCGCAAATCCAGAAACGCCGTCGAAATCCCGAGCGCCACCGATAAAAACGAAACAAAGCAAGACACCGGCACCGCTAGAATCAACAGATCGATAATTCCCGCAAACAGCCGCGGAAAAAATGCCGGCCGCGTCGGTATCAGCTCCGCAGCCGTGCGCCGTCCGCCGATGACGTCACTAGTCAAACTCTCTCCGCGCAGCCGTCTGCTTTGATCCCGTCCGTCCCACCACAATCTCCGCCATCGCGTAGTTCTCCGCCCGAATCGGGGCGCCGGCAACACGTCGCAACATCGCAAGCTGCCCGACATGCGTTAGCGCATCCGCCACAGGACCTTGAAACAGTTTCTCAACCGGCGTGTGCAGCGGCTCGTTCGACCCGAGATATTCGTCAAACGCCTTCAGTGTTGCGAAGAACCGCTCCACCTCTTGATCCCAGGGCAACGGCTCCGAATCCTTCCAAGCCGCTTTCCCCTGGGCCATCGACAACGCCCAATCAAACAAGTCCCCGACATGCGCCACCAGCTTCACCGGCGCCCGCGTCGCATCCCCAATCCGAAACTTTGCAAACGACTCCGGCGCCCCGCGAAGCGCCTTCCCACCCCGGTAAGCCACCGTCGCCACCGCATGCCTCAACAACTCCCGCCCCATATCCGCTTTCTGATCCATCTGCCCTCCCAGGGAAGCCTGCACGATCCGCCCACAGTTATAACCCTAACCGCCTTGGTTGATGAACGCGTCCCTTTCACCGATGCCTTCTCCGGCGCGATGAATCTGTTTTCCTTGGCTCGCCGCTTTTTCTCCGTGCAACTCTGCACTCTCGCGTCTCAGCGTTATTCTTCTGTCGACTTCCTCGGATGGCTACCGTTTGCGATTTTTGCAAAGGGTGGTCCTTCGGCACCCAAGTCTTATGGGCCCACACACAGTTTGAGTTTCGAATTCACTATTTCGAGTTTCGAATTTCAATTTTCGACCGTGGACTCGCCGTTCCCGGTTTCGAATTGGCTATTATATTTACCTATTGACAACTCTTACCGTATATGCTATCTTACGAAATGCAGTCAAACTTCTCCAAACCAGCCCTTCCCCCAAGACCTTTCTTTTCAGTAGACTGCACACACTCATTTTCGAGCCGTTTGCAATCCATTCAATACACAGGGCTTGCGCACTCTTTCAGAAACATAGGGGGTGTACCCCTGTTCTGCCCAGATTGAAATTTATTTTGGGAGAGAGCCGGTTCGAGCTAGCGTTCCTTTTTTCGCCAGGTCAGGATACTGGCAGCCACCGTCGCCCCGAACGCCGCGCACCACAGCCAAGGCAGGCTCACATAGAATTTGCCAAAACGCGGATTGAGGTAGACCGTCACTCCCATTCGATCGCGAACCGGGAAGGAATGAGTCGCCGTAGGAAAATACGTAGAGAAGTGGTGGATGCGCCACGCCAGGATCGGCCATACGCACACCACCGCGAGGAAGAAGACCAATGCGAGCGCAAACAACACGTCGCCTATCGAAACCATGTCCGGCGCACCGGACGACCTGGCATCCCCTGACATTCCCGCATTGTAACCAAGCGGTAACCTGAGTGTCCATACGGGGTATTTGACGCTACGGCCCCGGCACCGTAGTAAAATCGATCTCGGAAAGACGAAGCACTAGGGACTAGTACCCAATGGACCTGTTTGAAGAAGTCGTGAGGATGCGACGAGCCGGCCAGCGTGGCGCGCTTGCCACGATTGTGCACACCAACGGTTCGATTCCCAGTTACGAAAGCTCGCGCATGCTGGTGCGTGAAGACGGTTCCCTTTTGGGAACCATTGGCGGAGGCTGCGTCGAAGCCGAGGTTTGGGCCGCGGCCAAGGAAGTTTTGGAAAAAGAAGCCCCGCGCAAAATGGTCTTCAATCTCAACAACGAAGCCACCTACGACAACGGCTTGATCTGTGGCGGCACCGTGGAAGTCTTCGTCGAACCGATCTTGCCGCAACCGACGCTGTACCTCTTCGGCGGCGGCCACGTTTCGATGGCAGTCGCGAAAGCTGCGAACGCAGCGGGATTTGCCATTGGCGTCATCGACGACCGCGAAGCTTTCGCGAATCGCGAGCGCTTCCCGATGGCCGATCACCTCTTCACTACATATGAAGATGCCTTTGAAAAGCTTTCTCCTAACGCTTCGTCGTATCTCGTCATCGTCACGCGCGGACACAAGGAAGACATGCGTGTCCTCGCCTGGGCCGTGCGCACCAACGCTCGCTACATCGGCATGATCGGAAGCAAGCGCAAAGTCATCTCCGTTTACAAAGCACTCGAAAAAGAAGGCTATCGCGCCGAAGAACTCGAACGCGTTTACGCGCCAATGGGTCTCGAAATCGGCGCGCTCTCGCCCGAAGAAATTGCCGTCAGCATCGTCGCCGAACTCATCGCCATTCGTCGCAACGCCGGCCACGCATCACACAAAAAGCTGAAGCTCGAAACGCGTCCCGTCGCCGAAGCGAGCTAGCGACACACTCTCAACGCAGGGGCTGCACCGTGGCCCCATTTTCCGGCGCTTGTCGGAGTGAAAGAATCTCGACCGTGGTGAATCCGATGCCAGCCGCAACAAAATCAATCGGCGAAACCAG
>JAFAZL010000718.1 GCA_019239815.1 Acidobacteriota bacterium | reverse complement strand
ACAAGCAGATCGCGGAGACGCTAGCGGTGTGCGACATGGTGCGCGGGCACAGGAGATCGCCGAAAGAGTTGTGGCTGTCGTTTGATGAGTGGAACGTTTGGTATCGCCAGCGGCGGGGCGATGCGGTGGATGGGCACAAGACATCGGCGCCCCATTTGTTGGAGGAGATTTACAACCTGGAGGATGCGCTGCTGGTGGGCGGGCTGCTGAATACGCTGATTCGCAATTCGAATCGGGTGAAGATCGGGTGTTTGGCGCAGTTGGTGAATGTGATTGCGCCGATCATGACGAATGCGGATGGGATTTTCTTGCAGACGATATTTTATCCGTACAGTTGGGCGTTGGAGTTTGCGCGCGGGTCGGCGTTGGAGGTGCTGGTGGAGTCGTCTGCGTACGATGTAAAGGGACTGTACGGGAGTCGCGACGAGAAGACGACGAGCGTGCCGCACCTGGATGTGTCGGGGACGTATGACTCCGGCAGCGGGACTGCGGTGGCGTTTATTTTGAATCGGGATTTGAGCAAGGCGCATGAGGTGGAGATTGTTTGGGAGGATAAGGCGCCGACGGCGGTGAAGGCGGCTTGGGTTTTGACGGGGGATGATTTGAAGGCGGTCAATAGTTTTGCGTCGCCGAAGAAGATTGTGCCGGGGGAGTTTTCGAAGCCGCAGACGAGCAATGGGAGGACCAAGTTTGAGGTGCCAGCGAGGAGTTACACGATGGTGCAGTGGGGGATGTAGCTGGGCGGTGCAACACGGCATTGCAGATTGCTGGGATCGAAGAGAGATTCCTCCACTGCGCGAGCCGACGCGTTCGCAGGAGCGAACGCGAAAAGAAAAAGCGTCGGCTCGCTCCGGTCGGAATGACAGTTTTTTCCTAGCGCTCGAGTCCTGAGCGTCAAGATCGTGCGGACGTGGGGCGCAGCATGCTGCGCCCCTACATTTTTGTGCCGAAGTGTCAGACGGAAATCGGGCTGACTAGCGGGCGGAGAATTTGAAGACGGTGATGGTGTGGTACTTCTGTTTGGGCTTTAGTTCGGTCGTGGGAAAGTCGGGATGGTTGGGGGAGTCGGGGAAGTGTTGGGTTTCGAGGCAAAGGGCGGAGCGCCGGCCGTAGGAGACGCCTCCCTTCCCTTTTACGGTGCCGTCGAGGAAATTGCCGGTGTAGAACTGAATGCCGGGCTGATCGGTGAGAACTTGCAAGACGCGGCCGGTGGACGGTTCGTAGACTTCGGCGGCGAGCGCGACTTTTCCATCTTTCGAATCGAGAACCCAGTTGTGGTCGTATCCGTGGCCGAGCTTGATTTGTTCGTCGTCGGAATCGATGCGCGCGCCGACGGCGGTGGATTTTGTGAAATCAAACGGCGTGCCATCGACTGGCTTCAGCTCGCCTGTGGGGATCAGGCCAGCGTCAACCGGGGTGAATTTTGAGGCTTGGAGGGTGAGCATGTTGCCGAGGATGTCTCCTTTGCCTTGGCCGGCGAGGTTGAAGTAGGAGTGATTGGTGAGGTTGACGACGGTATCTTTGTCAGTGGTGGCGGAGTAGTCGACTTTTAGTTCGCCGGTGACGAGCGTGTAGCGAACAACGGCGGTGAGCGTGCCAGGATAGCCTGCTTCGCCAGCTTTGCTGACGTAGGTCAGCTCGACGCCATTGGGGATTTCTTTGCCCTTCCAGACTTGATTGTTGAAGCCATGCGGGCCCCCGTGGAGCGAGTTGGGCGCGTTGTTGATGGGCAGATTGTACGTCTTGCCGTCGAGCGTGAACTGGCCCTTGGCGATGCGGTTCGCGTAGCGGCCCACGAGCGCGCCAAAGAAGGCGCCACCTTTCGTACCATTGCTATTGCTGACGTAGCCGTCAAGATCATCGAAGCCGAGAACGACGTCGGCGGAGTTGCCGTTGCGGTCTGGCGTTTTGAGCGAGACGACGATGCCGCCATAGGTGATGATCGTCGCTTCGACAGAGCCGTCGGTCAGCGTATAGGACTCGATCTGAGTTCCGTCGGGCATTTTTCCAAACGGCTGTGTCGTCACGGTTGTCTTCGCTCCCGCTAGAGTTGCGCACATACCGAAACAAAGGATTCCGATCGCGATCGCTCTCAACATTGTGTGTCAGCCTCGGTCCGTCAGCTCGGAAACTTCGCCAGAGATGGAGTGCGTGGTACGAGTGGGCACTGTAAGGCAGCCAAGCGGTGGTGTCAATTTTCCAGGGGACGAAGAGTCAGCGAACGTACTTGCGTCCTATAGTGAGTAACTCACCGGGTTCACGCGCTGATGTACGCGGAACGTTAGCTTTACGTCACCCCTAGTACTTCGTTGATGGAAACGCTGTATTCGAGCCGAACGGCGCGTACGTCAGAGTAGTAGGTCTCGAACCCTCGAGGAACCCGATAAATCGGGAGGCCCAGCAATGAGTTTGAGGATTATGGTAGTCGATGATTCACAGGCGACGCGACGCATCGTGTCGGCCTTGGTCGGATCGCGATGGACGGTTTGCGGTTCTGCGGAGAACGGAAAATCCGCAGTGAAGAAATTTGTCGAATTGCGGCCGGATTTAGTGCTGCTCGATCTCGGCATGCCCGACATCGACGGGATCGAAGTCGGGCGTCAGATTCACGCCATCGATGCGTCCACGCCGATGATTCTCTTTACCCTGTCCGATCCATGGGGGCTCGAAGCGCCAGCGCGCAA
>JAFAZL010000441.1 GCA_019239815.1 Acidobacteriota bacterium | reverse complement strand
CAGTTGCCGCCGCGTTCAGCGGCGAGGTCGATGATCACGGAGCGCGGCGCCATGCCCGCGACCATTTCCTTTGTGACGAGGGTCGGGGCTTTCTTGCCGGGGATGACGGCGGTGGTGATGACGACGTCGTTTTCGGCGATCACTTTGCCGAGTAGTTCTCGCTGTCGGCGATAGAAACTTTCGTCCTGTGCGGTGGCATAGCCGCGGGCGTCCTGGGCATTTTGCGCTTCGATGGGAAGTTCGACGAAGCGGGCGCCGAGGCTTTGGACTTGCTCTTTCACGACGGGGCGGAGGTCGTAGGCGGAAACGACGGCGCCGAGGCGGCGGGCGGTGGCGATGGCCTGTAGACCGGCTACACCGACGCCGAGGATCAAAACGCGCGCGGGAGTGATTGTGCCGGCGGCAGTTGTGAGCATCGGGAAGAGCTTCGGCAGGATGTCGGCGGCGACGAGGACGGCTTTGTATCCGGCGACGGTCGCCATAGAAGAGAGAGCGTCCATGCTTTGGGCGCGCGTGGTGCGCGGAATCAATTCGACGGAGAAAGAAGTGACGCCGCGTTCCGCGAGCGCTTTGAGCACGTCCACAGAGTTCATCGGGCGGAAGAAGCCGATGACGATTTGATCGCGGCGGAATTGCGCGAGATCGTTGGCGCCGGTTTTGTCGTTCGCGCCGGGGCAGAGAACCTGGACGATGATGTCTGCGGTGCGGAAGATTTCCGAGCGGTCGGAAACTATTTTCGCGCCTTTTGCGGAGTATTCGGCGTCGGGATAGCCGGCTTCGACACCGGCGCCGGATTCGACGATAACTTCGAGACCGATTTTGGAGAGGTTCGCGAGGGCGGCTGGTACGAGTGCGACGCGACGTTCCCCCGGGAAACTTTCTCGGGGTACACCAACGATCATTGAAGGGCCTCCGAAGGAACCTAGTGGTGTCGCCGGACCGCGCGGCATTGTACACCGAGAAGAAGGGCGATTGTCGATGGGGTCATGCTGAGTGGGACGCGAACCAGTTGCGTTGGGAGGGCGCGCAGCGGATCAATCTGCAGACGTGATCAGGCTGAGATCTTCGGCCGCTATCGGCGGCCTCAGGATGAGAAGGTGAGTTGTTGTTATTCGGAGGCTTCTTTGCCGGGGATGAAGTAGACCTCTTCGAAGAGGGAGCCTTTTTGCCAGCCGGCGCGGGCGAGGATGCCCATACCGTTTTCGCACATGCTGGGGTGGCCGCAGAGATAGCCGGTGGTGTCGGCGGGTTTCAAATTCCACTCGTCAGCATATTTGCGGATGAGATCGTCGACGCGGCCGGTTTCGCCGTGCCAGTTGGCGTCTTCCCACGGGCGGCTAATCGTGGCTACGTATTTGAACCAAGGGACTTCGGCGGCGATGCGCTCGAGTTCTTCGCGATAGCCGAATTCCCAAGAGCGGCTGCCGCCCTGGAGGCAGTAAAGCTTGTGATCGCCGGGCATCGCGCTGTCGCGCTTTTTCCAATCCTGATAGAGAGTTCGAACGTAGCTCACGAAAGGCGCAATGCCAGTGACGGTGGCCAGCAAGAGATGATTTGTGCGGCCGCTGCGGAGATCGAGGGTGAAGCGGCCTTTGGCGATCTTGCGGCAATAGAGTGTGTCGCCCTTATGGAGTTTGTAGAGGAGCGGAGTGAGTTCGCCTTGCGGCACGAGTTCGACGAAGAATTCGAGGAAGCCTTCCTCATACGGAGAGGAGACGATCGAATACGCACGCTCAATACGCTTTTCACTGCTATCCACGCCGAGCGTCGCATATTGTCCCGCCTTGAATGGGAACGGCCCGCCAGGATCTACTTTTACCAGCCACAAGTCTTCGGATAGCTCTTTGCGCTCGAGTACGCGAGCGGTGTAGTGCTTGTCGGTCGGAAGAGCCATCTGCCATTTCCTCCATGGCGAAATTCGCGGGGCGAGTCACCGCAGCTTTCTGGCTTGGCGTCGGACGATGCGCGAAATGAGCCCGAACGCGAATTGGCTCAGAAATGAAATGCGGTAACCGGGATTGTACAACGGGATTCGCGTGAAGAGGGAAGCCGGCCGAGGTGGCGAGGAATTTAAAGCGTGAGCGTTTCGAAATGAGGAGCCTTGGCGCCTGTGCGCTTCATGGTGACCAGGTTCTGCTCGGCGCGAGCGACAAACTCCTCGGAGGTCTCACCGATCTGATATTGCTTGCACGAAGCGGCGAACTGAATTGGAATCTCGTGGCCCTTCCAGTGGAGTTCGAACGGGGTGAGGCGAGAGAGCACACGGTTCAGTTGTTCGGTGGCGCACTCCGGCAGAATCATCATGAATTTATCGGCACCGAGTCGAACCGCAAGGTCGGAACCCCGAATGACGGAACTCATGCGGGCGGAGAATTCACGCAGAGCTTGGTCGCCGGCGTCGCGGCCCAGGCGTTCGTTGATTAGGCTGAAACTCTTCAGATCGAGCAGGACTAACGCGAGAGGATGACCCATGCGCTGGGTGCGCGCGACTTCCGCGGCGAGGCGCTGTTCGGCGAAGCGGCGGTTGTAGAGGCCGGTCAGTGGATCGACCATCGACATGTTGCGAAGACCATAGAATTGCGCCTGCTTGTCGGAGAGTTCCGTACGAAGGCTCTTGATGAGGAATTCCTGGCGGATGGTGTAGACATTGAAGAGCACGATCAGCGCGATGAGCCCGAAGATGGCTTCGGTGAGGCGAATTTTGAGGAAGGTGCCGACTCCCTGGTGCGCAGCCACCGCCGCGAGTGTGATGATTGCAGCGACAAGCAGCACGCTGACAAAAATCGAATAGCGATTCAGCGAGGAGTCGCGCTTCTGGATCCGCGAGAGCTCCTGCTCAAGCTCGTTCTCGCCGGAGTGCAGCGAGGGTGGTACAACGTCTCGACTCAGAGTGCGCATGATGGAAGTGCGGGATTTGACCGCTATCTGGCCAAATTAGAGGTACGGATATATTGGGTCAATGGAACTTTGGTTTAAGAGGCGAAGTGTGAAACAGGGCCGCAAATGGCAGGATTTCGCGTAAACTGGCGCCCCGTTGTCGGATTCGAAACATCACTGATGGGCGGCGGACTGAGGCGAAGATGACACGTTGGCGAGCGGGTGGGGTGGTTTGCTTGATGGCGGTGGCGGGTCTTGGCTTGGGCGTGTCTGCTCTACGGTCGCAGGCGCCGAGCGCGACGGCGCCGACGGCCTCACAGGATCCGGTCGCGATCGATCAAATTTGGCAGAAGGCGAGCGCGAAGTATGACTCGGCGAGGCGGGCGCTGCTGGCTGATGTTGCGCGGGCTGATGGGGAAGGCCCGTTCCGGGCGGATTGGGAGTCGCTCCAGAAGTATGAAGTGCCCGAGTGGTATGCGAATGCGAAGTTTGGGATTTTCATCCACTGGGGCGTGTATTCGGTCCCGGCATTCGGGAGCGAGTGGTATCCGCGCGAAATGTATCGCGAAGGGACGCCGGTGTTTAAGCATCACATCGCGACGTACGGGCCGCAGGATAAGTTTGGGTACAAAGATTTTATTCCGAGGTTTAAGGCGGAGAAGTTTGATCCCGGGGCGTGGGCGGCTCTGTTCAAGGAAGCCGGTGCGAAGTATGTGGTGCCGGTCGCGGAGCATCACGATGGATTCGCGATGTACGACAGTGGGGTGAGCGATTGGACGGCGGGGAAGATGGGGCCGCATCGCGATGTGATTGGCGATCTGGCGAAGGCGGTGCGCGCGGCGGGATTGCATTTCGGTGCGTCATCGCATCGGGTGGAGCACAACTTTTTTCTGGGCGTCGGACGGCAGATACCGTCGGATGTGAACGATCCTGCGAATGCGGCGTTGTACGGGCCGGCGCACAACTGGCTGGAAGCGCGGCAGGGGACACCAGTTTCGAATGATTTCACGTTTGTATCGCAGGCGTGGACGGATGACTGGCTGGCGCGGTCGGCGGAGATCGTAGAGAAATATCATCCGGACATCGTTTATTTCGATTGGTGGATTGGGCAGCCATCGGTACGCGCGAACCTGACGAAGTTTGCGGCGTTTTACTACAACACTTCGCTGAAGTATGGCGATCACGTCGGCGTGATCAATTACAAGGATTATGCGATTCAGGAGCATTCAGCAGTGCTCGACCTGGAACGTGGGCAACTGAGCGAGATTCGGCCGCTGCACTGGCAGACGGATACATCGGTGAGCAACAAGTCGTGGGGGTACATCGAGAACGACACGTTCAAGTCACCCGAGTTCGTGGTGGATCAACTTGTCGATATCGTCAGCAAGAACGGGAACTTGTTGCTGAACATCGGGCCGCGATCTGACGGGACGATTCCGGACGAAGTGCAGCAGGTGTTGCGGGACGTTGGAGCCTGGCTCGCGGTGAATGGCGAGGCGATTTATGGCACGCGAACGTGGACGAAATTTGGCGAAGGGCCGACCAAGGTTGCGGGCGGGTCGTTTCACGATACGGATACTTCGAGCTATACGGCCGAGGACTTTCGATTTACGACGAAGGGATCGACGCTCTACGCGATTGAATTGGCGTGGCCGGCGGGCGGGGAGGCCGTGATTCGCTCGCTGGGGACGGGCGTAGGTGCGAAAATGGACACGGTTTCGTTACTGGGGGTGAGCGAGAAGATTTCGTTCGAGCAGCGGGACGATGGATTGCATCTCCGCGTGGCGGGGCACGCGCCG
>JAFAZL010000435.1 GCA_019239815.1 Acidobacteriota bacterium | reverse complement strand
GGCGTTTTGAAGGAGAGAGACTACATGCCGACGTTACGATCGTGTCGGCAAGGGCTGCCTCGGCAGCGCTCGACGATTCTGAATATCTGCAATTAGTCATCAAACGCAATGCGGACGACCGGCAGGAATTTCTCAACCGCGTCAACGGCTACATGCTTCGGGCACTCGACTCACACACGAACTTCATCATGCTCAAACCGGGACGACCGGCTGAAGAAGTTGTAGAGCATCTCAAAGGACAAAGTATCTTGATTGGACCACTTAATACCGTGATGCCCAACTA
This sequence comes from Acidobacteriota bacterium, assembly GCA_019239815.1. The sequence continues at coordinate 5,474 of JAFAZL010000435.1, read as the reverse complement.
TGTTCGAGTTTCACTCGGCACGCCCGCGGAAATGGATGCATTCTGGGCGGCATGGAATTTGATGCCTGCAACCGGCAAGATGGAAATGTAGATTCTCGTCTCCGAGGGTCCCAGCGCTCAGCGTTCGCGAAAATCACTGCACCTTCAGGTCGACTCCCACAAACCAGACAGGCGATTCGGTCAGGTCCTGTATCACGGGGCTTTTCACTTGAAACGTAATTGTGCCTGTCGACGATGAGTTGATCGAATCCATCGTCTCGCCGCCGCTCACCTCCACACTGCTGGAGCCGGCACCCATCCTCCAGAGTGCTATCCCTTCTCTTCCGTCCGGAAGTAAGAACTTGACTCCATCCACTGCTGGATCGGACGTGGAGATTCGAGCGCTAAACTTTGCACCGGCCATCCAATTTTTCCCGTCCATGAGAGCGTAAAAACCGGGCTTGGGACTGAGATTCACATGCACCAAGCCAAAATTGTCCTCTGTAGAACTCGCCACCGAACCGTCGTCCTGAAAGTCGTACCACCAAATCCCTTTCAGGCCCGGCACGCTCGAGCTCAGTAGTGCCGTCTCAGCGTTGAAGTCTCCAGCCTCTTGCTCAGTGGTTCCCGCCGTTCCCGTATTTGTGGGCCAACCCGTCTCCGTTAAATAGAGCGGATAATCCTGATTCGAGTTTCGGCTCTTCAATGTCGCCTCGACACCGGCCAACTTGCCGACCAAAGTTTCTGGAGAACGATTGGCTCCAGTCGAGTGAAAGATGTACTCGTGAATCGAAATGGCATCGGCCGATTTCAACGCTCCCGCGTCCAGCATCTGCGTGAACCACGTTGAGAGAATTGCGCCGGCGCTGATGCCTCCGCCGATCACCTCGATATTCGGATCGACAGCCTTCAGTTTCGGATAAACCACCTTTAAGAGATTTACATAGGACTGCGGCGTCCCCTTGGTGGTGTTGCCCGTCGTGAGATCCCATTCGTTCCAAATTTCGTACATCGTCACGCGCCCTTTGAACTGAGTCGCCACAAACTCAGCGTAGTTTGCGTACGCCTCGATTGCGGCTGGCGAAGTCGGTTTATCCCCGTTGTCGTAGAGCGGATTGCCGTAATCCAGGGTTATCAGGGGCTTCAAACCCTTCGCCACGGCGGCATTTACCCAGGTTTCATCGACCGATGGGATCGCATAGCTGCCCTTTGAGTGTTCGACTTGCTTCCAGTAAACCTCGTCACGAATCGTAGTCGCCCCCATTTCCTGGATCAGATTCAAGTTGGCTTCCACGTTTCCATGGTCCTGACCGAAGTGCGTCACGACTCCCATCTCAACCGGTTGAGCGGTAGATGACGATACGGGCGGCGGAGGCGTTATAGGTGGTGCAGGAACTGAGGGCGCAGCGGTCACGGACACGGTTACGCTTTTTGATGTGGTGCCGGCCGCGCTCGTGGCCGTTAATGTATACGTCGTCGTCTTCAAAGGATCGACACCAAAAGACGAGCCAGTGACACTTCCCACTCCGCTGAGGCTTAGCGACGTTGCCCCAGTAACAGTCCAACCAACTAGGGAGGTTTGCCCTGCCTGAATCTGAGCGGGCGTTGCGATCAAGCTGCTAATAATCGGTGGGCCTGCGGTTGTGCCCGTTGGCGGCGGCTGCGATCCCGTGGTCGTCGCGGTGACCAAAATTGAAACCGAGGCAGACTTGGTCGAATCGCTGACGCTCGTTGCGATCACAGTTGCATTTCCCACAGAGGCACTCGCGGTATATAGCCCGGACGAGTCGACACTTCCAGAGGAAGCCTTCCACTGAACCGATTTGTTGGTGGTTGCGCCCTGCACGTTTGCGGCAAATTGAATCTTCCCGCCTGTCGTTGTCGATGCCGGATTGGGAGATATCGTCACCGAAATTACAGCTGACTTCGCCGCGCCGCCACTCGATAAAGGATCCTGCGTCACGACTGCGGCACATCCACATAGAATCGAAAGGGCGAAGATAATGGCCACAGATAGTGTCGCGGAACCGTTGACCTTGGGGCGTAAGGTTATTGGCATCGAAATGGTTGAATCCCGAGTTTTTGACCGCAGTCGCTGTCAGAGGAGCCGCTGGGGGCACGCTTCTAAGTCTCAATCTACTGGTCGACGCGAGATCGGAACAACTGGCGGCAGGAACAGGTTAAGGACGGCCCTTAACCAGCAGTCCCGGCAAGGTTGGGGCTGGTACTTCACCTAGCCCAAATCCTGTACTGATGGCCGGACGAGTTTCATTCGACAGAAGCAACTAACGGCTTTTCAAGAACGTACAGAACCATGCCCTGGTCTACGAACCATAGGTCGGGAGTTCGAACCCATCCGGGCGCGCCATTTAAGTTTAAGAAGTCGCGAGGTTTATGCGCACACAGAGAGCGCCGAATAAGGCTTTGTCGCTCACGGTTGTTGGCTAGGTGTGCTGCCATTCGGATTGATCGGTGGGTGTCCGGGTGGCAACTTTGCAGCACGGGCATTCGGGTGATCGTGCAGCCTGTCCAGGGCGTCGAAAACCGAAGGGTCCCCGGCGGACGGTGCGCCGCTACTTTGAGTAGGCATGCCAGCTGATGGATGGGAAAAGTTACTCCCGTTCGGCGTAGATTCGGCTACGACCCATGCACCGTTCCTCTTCTCGAGCGAGTAGGTCAGTTGCATCGCGCCCGGTCCGTTTTTTGTGCGGAATTCGACCTGTGCCTGGGCGTGGTCACCGTCGAAAGTCAATTGCTTGATTTCGGTATTGAAGGAATCGCGCCGCAAATTTCCGTTGTGCGCGAGGTGCGCGTCGATCGCGGTGCGAATGGCGTCGGACGGCGTAGCATTCGCCGGGGTCGATGCGTTTGCTCCTATCGTGCCCACCTGCTGCTTGCACCCGGCCGTGAATGCGATGAGGAAAGCGAACCCGGCCATTCCAGCAATGAGTTTCATCTCCACTTGCCTCTTTCTCTTCGGTGTCAATTTGTCTGACAAGTCCCGTCCAGCTCCGTCTATACTTCCACCAATTGTTTTCGGTCTGAGTTCGCTTCCCGGGCTGCGTTGGCTGCGTCGACAGTCATGTCCCGTGCTCCAAGTCCGACTCCGATTTTCTGCAAGAAGGCGCTTGGCGGCGTTCCTCCCGCGAAAACCCAGACGAAATCATTCGGGATCTCGCGAGTTTGACCGCAAACTTCGAGGACCACGCTCTTCTCTTTGAATTCCAGTGGATTGGAATTGAACAACACCGTCAATTTTCCTTTTCGCAGGTCGGCTTCGATGCGCTGCGCGTTTCGCTCTTTGATTCGGCTGAACCGGTCCTGTCGATAGGAAAGCGTTACCGCGTTGCCCTTCTGCTGAGCTAGACCAAGAGCCGCTTCGACGGCGCTGTCGCCACCGCCGACCACGAGAATTTTTTTATTGATGTAATGATCCGCTTCAATCAAGCGATACATAACCTTGGGCAGTTCTTCGCCCTTGACGCCAAGCTTTCTCGGGGTGCCGCTCCGACCTAATCCAAGCACAACTGCATGCGATCGATATTGTCCCTTGGAAGTCACAATCGTGAAGATCCCGCCTTCATCTCTGCGGAGATCCTCCAACTTTTCTCCGAGACGAACCTTGAAATCTGCACTGTGCATCAGACTATTCCAGAAATTCAGCAGGTCTTCTTTGCTCAATTCCAGTTTCTTAAACTTTCCGTGCATTGGAAAATCGACCGGGCTCGTCATGACCAGCTTTTGCCGCGGATATTTCGAGACTGTTCCACCGACCGACTCCTGCTCTACCGTCACATAGTTGAGCTTGTTTTCGATCGCCCGCAGTGATGCGCTGATCCCGGCTGGCCCTGCTCCGACGACCATCACGTCGTAAGTATTCGGCTCTCGCCTTGCAGGATCGAGAGACGCCAGCCTTCGCGTAATGACGTCGATACAATCACGACCTTGAGTCACAGCATTCTTGATCAAAGCCAAGCCGCCGAGTTCGCCGACGATAAACAAGTTCGGTATGTTCGTTTCATACTCTGGCGTCAGGGTAGGCATGTCGGCCCCGATGCTGGCGCTCGCCATCGTCATAGTGATCGCACCGACCGGGCAGGCTTCAGCGCAAAGGCTGTGGCCGATGCATTTGTAACCGTTGACGATAGCCGCCTTGCCTCCGATCATGGCGAGCACGTCGCCTTCGGGACAGACATGCGTGCAAATTGCGCAACCGATGCAGTTGCTCACGTCAATGTGCGGGTGCTGTGCCCTGGGTCCTTCAGAGTACAGCTTGCCTTTGGCTTCAGACTCTCTCGCGCGCGCTTCTCTTTTTTTTAGGCGCCGTTGATACAGCCACATCGGCACGGCGATAACGATCGCACAGAAAGCGTAGAACAAAATGTTTTGGAGCGTTTCGGACATTCAGTTTTCTCCGCTCAATCGCACATCGCTCCCCAAGTCAGTGGATTTAGTAGTAGCCGAGCAGCAGCATCAAAATCACGTGAATCGACGCAAGCAACGCAAAAGAGTAACTAAACGGCCGATGAATGACGTGCCAGAGCTGAAACATCCGGTGCGATTTCGACAAAAACAAAATCTTCTTCGAGATAACGCTTTGCTGCTTTGCCAGTTCGATCGCGCGTTCCAGAGCCATATTCTCGCTGCGCCGGAATCCCACTAGCGCAAAAACGCTGCGGCTGTGAGACCAGATCATCCTCTGACGCAAGCGCCAGGCGCGAAGCGGAAACATAAGATCGAACGCCATCATCTTGAAGAGCGCCACCAGGACAGACATCTGTTCCGCCTGCTTTATGTCCGGCAGGCTGACAAGTTTCAGGACGTCGCGCTCGCTCAGGATTCCAAGAGTGCGGAGTTGCGCGGCGAAAGACGCGCTCTGGTCTTGCGCTTCTCGGAGAGAAAGTTCCGCCGAATTCAGGCTGCGCGGAATCTGCGCGTAGATGTAGCGCCCCACCACGCCGCTTAGAGAAACAATGATCATGATCCAGTACGCCACCCCGGCGATTCCGCTGAACTTGAAGGAAGAATGAAAAGTTACGACGACAGGCGCCGTGAGGCCGAGCAATACGTGAAAATCGAGCCAATGACGTGAGCTGCCCTGCCGGCCGAGCCAAGCCCAGCGTTTCCGCAATGGATAAATGTAGATCAGCAGAAACATCAAAAAGCCAATCATGCCGAGACGCAGTCCAATCGTCCCGCTAGGCTTTAACAGGGCGTGCTTGGGAGAGAGTGCGCGGTGTGCAGCGGAAACCCAGTAATAATCCGCGCCGTAAATCAGTAAGGCGAGTAAGAGCAGGCCAGTTACGACATAGCCGACAGTAAGAGTGATCCTGTGCACTCGCTCGCCGTTCGCTTCGGCTGCAACTACCCGTGGAAAGCTGACGTTTGCGCTCATTGCTTTTGGGCTTGCTCCTTCGTGTCGACTGAGAAACGCTTGTAGTCCGAAAATCGGTGAGTGTTTCGCCAGTGCTCGTGAAGCGATTCGACTTCGACGG
>JAFAZL010000405.1 GCA_019239815.1 Acidobacteriota bacterium | reverse complement strand
CAACAAACAAATGGGCGCTGCTCGCCGGCGCATTGCTTTCCCTCTGCCTCGTCCCCTGCGTCAAAGCGCAAGTCGCACCAACCGTAAATCCCTCGCCCAGCGTGCCGACTCCCGAGTCGGTACTCGGCCACAAGCCCGGTGACGACTTCTATCTCGCGAATTACGACGAGTCGCGCGAATACTTCCACAAACTCGCCGCCAGTTCGAATCGCGTCAAGATCATCAACGTCGGAAAGACCACGCGCGGCCTCGACTGGGAAATCGCAATCATCTCCTCGCCCGAAAATCTGGCGAATCTCGACAAATACAAGGAAATCGAACGCAAACTCGCCGACGGTCGTAGCCTGACGCCCGACGAAGCACATGTGCTCGCGAAGCAAGGCAAAGCGATCGTGCATATCGACGGCGGCTTGCACTCCACTGAAGTCGCCGGCGCCCAGCAATCGATCGTTCTCGCCTACAAACTCGTTTCATCGCAGAACGACCCCGAAGTCGACGCGATCCTGAACAACGTGATCCTGATGCTCTGGCCGACGCTGAATCCCGACGGCCAGAACGAAGTCGTCGCGTGGTATCGCCAGAACGTCGGCACACCCTTCGAAGTCAGCCCGCTACCCGACCTATGGCAGGAATACGTCGGCCACGACAACAACCGCGACGGATACATGAACAACATGATCGAGTCGCAGGACGTGACGCGCACCGAACTCGAGTGGGACCCGGTGATTTTTTATTGCCATCACCAGACAGCTCCCTTCCCAACCCGTATTTTCATCCCTCCGTTTGTCGAGCCGATTTCCTCGAATATCCATCCACTGATGGCGCGCTGGCTGAATGCGTTGGGCACAGACATCGCCGTCTATCTCGACGAGCACGGCATGCCAGGAGCCGCGAACCGCATCGGCTTCGACAACTGGTATCCCGGCTTCCTCGACTTCACGCACATTTTCCGTAACAGCATTGCGTTTTTTACCGAAACGGCTCTGTTCCGTTACGCGACGCCACGCTTTTACCCGATCGATGAATTTCCGAAGGAACGCCGCGAGCTGACCTCTGAAGTTTTCTACAGCAGCCCGTGGCGCGGTGGCTGGTGGCGCCTGCGCGATGCCGTCAACTACATGGAAGGCGCGTCGATGGCCGTGCTCGACACGGCAGCCAAGTATCACGAAGAGTTTTTGTTCAATCGCTATCAGGCGGCAGCAGACAACGCGAAGCGATTCACGAAAGAACCACCGTACGCCTACGTCGTGCCGCTCGAACAACGCGACCTATACGAAGCGTCCGTGCTCGTCCAGAAGATGATGATCAACGGCATCGAAGTCCAGCAAGTGACGAAACCGTTTCATGCCAACGGACGCGAGTACGTGCCGGGCACCTGGGTCATTTTGATGGATCAGCCGTTCTCACCGCTTGTCAAAGAGTTGTTCGACGCCCAGCATTATCCCGATCTGCGGGAAACGCCGAATTCGCCACCGAAACTGCCCTACGATGTAACCGGCTGGACGCTGCCCATGCAGATGGGCGTGCTCGTTGCCCCAGTGCTTGAGCCAGTGAGCGCTCAGGAACGCGCATCGCTTAAAAAGCTCGATCAATTTTCTGCGCCGACGGAGAGCGTCGATGGGAATGGCGGAACATTTGTTCTGAGCCGGTCCTCGAACGCGACTTTCAAGGCGATGAACGCCATTCTCGACGGCGGCGGTCATGTGAGTATCGCGACCTCCGATACCGACACCACCGACGGCTTGCAATCCGGCGCGATGATTGTTTCCGGAATCGATCGCGACAAACTCAAGAAAGTCACCAGCGACGCCGCGCTGAAAGTGAAAGCGATTTCTGCCGCGCCGAAAGACGTCGTGGCGATCAAGAAAGCTCGCGTCGGACTCTATCGCTCATGGGTCGCGAATATCGACGAGGGCTGGACGCGCTGGATTTTGGAAAAATACGGATTTGCGCCGATCACCGTGCGCAACGGCGACATTCAGGCCGGCAATCTGCGCGATCACTACGACGCGATCATCATCCCCGATCAGTCGCCGGATCGAATTCGCAGTGGCTTCGGGCCTGGCGTCGTTCCCGGCATGTACACTGGCGGCATCGGTGAATCTGGCACGGCCGCGTTGCGTGAATTCGTGCGTGCAGGCGGATCGCTCATCACGTTCAATAACGCATCGATGTTCGCGATCGAAGACCTCGGCCTGCCCGTGAAAAATATTCTGGAGGGAGTGAAGGACCAGGACTTCTTCTGCTCCGGCTGCCTGCTGCGCGTGGAGATTCAGGACTCGGGTGCTTCTGCCGTATGGGGACTCCCCCACGATCCGATCGTAATGTTCGAACGCGGCCCTGCGTTTGAACCGAAGGAAGGTTTCCGCGGGCGAATCCTAGCGGCCTATCCGAAAGATCAGAGCCCTCTAATGAGCGGATATTTGCTGCATCCCGAAAAGATCCAAGGCAAAGCAGCCGCGCTCGAAGTGCAATACGGAAAAGGCCGTGTGTACCTGATCGGATTCCGTCCGCAGTGGCGCGGCCAATCGCACGGAACCTACAAATTCTTTTTTAACGCAATTTACGAATCGCAGGGATTGTCGAAGCCTGCCGCGGAGCCGGCGAAGAAGCCTGAATCGAAAGCCGATGATGAGAAGAAAGAGAAAAAGGCCGCTGCCGCCGAAGATGACGGCGAAGACGAGCCAGCGAAACAGTAGCTACATTTTTGTCGGCAACAACTCATAACTGACGAATGCGATCGTCGTACTGTCAGGCGACCAGCTCGGCACGTTGATCGTCCCTTGCCCACCGAAAAGATGCGTGAGCACTTTGATCTTCTTGTCGCTCAGTGACATCAGCCGCAACATCACGTTTTGATTCGCGGGATGGCCTTTTACATCTTTTTCGTAACTTAAAATAACCATCCATTTCCCATCCGGAGAAATATGCGGGAACCAGTTGTTCCATTCGTCGTTGGTGACTCGCTCTTGCTCGGTACCGTCGGGACGCATGCGCCAAATCTGCATCGTCCCCGTGCGCTCGGAATTGAAATAAATGTATTTACCGTCGGGCGAAAATTCAGGACCATCGTCGAGTCCGGGCGCGTTAGTGAGCCGCGTCTCTTCCCCTCCCGCTGCAGAAACCGAGTAGATGTCGAATTCACCGTTGCGCTGTCCCGTGAACGCGAGCGTCTGTCCATCGGGCGACCAACCGTGCCAATACGACGGCGAACGATGCGTGATCCGACGTGGCGAACCTCCGGTGGCGGGCACGATATAGATGACCGATTCGCGATTGTCTTTCGCGCTGGAATTGTCGCTGATCGCGAGCAGCGTGCCGTCGGGCGAGAGACCGTGATCGTTGTTGCACTGAGTCGCGGATTCCGTGTCGATGATGCGAATCGGCCCGCCCTCGATCGGCATATTGAGAATCCGCCCATTGCGATTGAACAGCACCGTCTTGCCATCACGCGACCAATTCGGCGCTTCAAATTTTTCCGGCGCGACGTACAGAACATGACGCGTATCAGACGTAATGGCCAGTGTCTCAAGCTC
>JAFAZL010000325.1 GCA_019239815.1 Acidobacteriota bacterium | reverse complement strand
ATCGCGCAGACGATGCGCAAGCTACTGTAGTTTCACTTCTTTGGATTTCCGTATTCGAACGGGCAACAGAGTGCGCGGCTATTCGGGCTGCCGAGAGCCTTCGCCCGAGGCGGCTAAGGTCGCATTCGGTCTCGCGATGGGACGTGTAGGCATGACGTCGTGGCGCGGCGGCTCGCTAGCAGGGACCAACGGTATGCGGCCATCGTAGTCCTCGAACTCGATGTCGGGGAGTTGTTCGACGGCGCGGCGTAGCGACTGTTCCCAACTCGTGTGAATCGAGTTCAGGTCCTGGTCGCCGGCGCCGACGCGCCGGTAGCGTTCAATGACAAGGCTGTCGCGACGATACAGCAGAAGATCGAAAGGTGGCCCAACGGTTACGTTCGAGCGCATGGTGGCGTCCATCGACAGGAGCGCATATTTCGCGGCGACTTCGAGCGACGTAGAAGATTGGATCCCGCGATCGAGAATTGGGCGGCCGTACTTACATTCTCCGAGCTGGAGATAGAGCGAGTCTTCTGTGGCGGCAAGCGGATTGCCCTGCGGATAGACGAGGTAAAGACCCGGTTCTTTTCCTTTGACTTGGCCGCCGATCAACAAATGTACGTTGAAGGAATAGGAATCGCGTTCGAGCGAGGCGCGATCGATGTCGGAAACGCGGCGAACACAGTCGCCGACGATTCGCGCCGCATCGTACAAAGATTTCGCACGCGCCAAACCCATCCCAGCGTCAAAATCGTCGCGCAAGAGGCTGATGACCGACTGGCTGATGGAGAGGCTACCGCTGGTGAGGATCACGAAGACGCGTTCGCCGGGCTGCACGAACTGAAACATCTTGCGGCACGTATTGACCTGGTCGAACCCGGCGTTGGTCCTGGAATCGGAGGCTAGAACCAGCCCCTCGTCGGTGGTGATGCCTAGACAGTAGGTCACGTTTACCTCACTACCCAGCGAGTGTAGGACAACGATCGCGCCGCGTCGACGCAGATTTGCGATGCGTTGCAGCAAAAATCAGCATCTACCGCCGGGAGCCAGTGAGCGTACATTCGCATCTAAGCATCACGTTCGTCCCCTACGGAGAGGTCTGAGTTCGCGATGATAATTCGGATCGGGTATGACATCCAATTCGAGATTCTCGCCGAAGCGACGATCGTTACACTGCTGAATGTTCATCCCTCACGCGAGAAAGATCTGATCGAGCCGGATGTTCTGCACACCGAACCGAAAATTTCGGTCGAGACCTTTTGCGATCAATTTGGGAACAAGAGCGCCCGGGTTCTCGCGAAAAAGGGAAAGATTCGATTTCACAATTCGACGCTGATTCGCGACTCGGGCCTGCCTGACGAGCAAGGATTCGGAGCCGAAGAGACTCCGGTGAAAGAACTGCCGCCGGAAGTGCTTCCCTTCTTGATGAGCAGTCGCTACTGCGAAGTTGATCTCCTGCTCAACACCGCGGCGGAGCTTTTTGCGGATACGCCGCATGGATGGGAACGCGTGCAGGCAATCTGCAATTGGGTGCACAACAACGTGACTTTCGGCTACAAATTCGCCAGCCGCACGCGCACAGCGCTCGGCGTCTACACGGAACGCATTGGCGTGTGTCGCGATTTTCAGCATCTTGCAATCACGTTCTGCCGCGCGTTGAATATCCCCGCGCGTTACGCGACCGGTTACCTCGGCGACATCGGGGTGCCGCCCGCGCCCTGCCCGATGGATTTCAGCGCGTGGTTCGAGGTCTTTCTCGGCGGGCGATGGTGGACGCTCGACGCGCGCCATAACGTCCCGCGCATCGGCCGGGTGCTGATGGCGACAGGACGCGACGCAACCGATTGCGCCATCACCACCTCGTTCGGGCACACGACGCTGTCGAAATTTGTGGTGATCACCGATGAGGTGAAAGCCGACGCCGCAGCTACGTGACCGGCGGAGTCTGGTGAGCGCTTTTTCTCTGCGCCTCATTACCTCTTGCTCAAATCAAGCTCACGCGCTTCGGTTCGGCCTTCCGACGCGCGATACGATCAGTTCAAGACTCCACTCCAAAGAGATCTCCGGCCGACGCGATGCAGACTTTCGAAATTCCGGTCGCCAACCTCACCATCAAACTGGTCATTATCCCGGCGTGTCTGCTCATCGCAGGCGTCGTGCTCTGGTGGGCGATTCCGAAGTTCGCAATCTATTTGCGCGTGTTGACCGGCCGCGAGCCGCGCAAGCCGGGCACGCAAACGGTCCATCTCGTTCTCGGCCTCTTTGTATACTTGTTGATCTTCTTGCCGGCGGTTATTTCGATCGTCATTCTGATTGAAATCACTACAACGCCACCGTCAATTGTTTCCGGCGGCGGAGTGGTCGGAGGCGGCGGCCTTTTGTCGTCTCGCAAAACCATCGCATGGAATGAGGTTACGCGGGCCGACTGCCTCATGACTCGCGGCAGCCACAAAATCTCGAACGTCCGCCTCACGGCAGCAAGCAAGCGAATCGAACTCGGTGGCGGAGTCGAACTCGAACCCATCCACGACTTCATCTGGGCGCACCTCCCGCCGCCCGTGACGCATCCCTGCACCATTCCATTCCGTAGCAGCCGGTAAGAATTGCTCTTCCCGACGAGGCTGCCTGCAACGGCTCTGCGGGCGGTCCGAGCATCACGCGATTGCCAGCTTTGTCGACACACTTTCGACAGTCAACTGTCGACTGTAGCCCTCTTCACTTTTCACGGATCACGAAGCACGGAACACCAGCCACGACCGATGTGCCTTCTCCCACCGTGCTAAAATAGACTCTGCGCTCGGGGGCGACACGGTTTCGACGGAAGCTGTCGCGGCTCGGAGGCATGCCGGGACCCACCTGCCCGTAACTTGGTGGAAACTAGAACTGCCAACAACAACTTGGCACTTGCTGCTTAATTAATTAAGCGCACGCTCCCCCGAGCTTTGCTCATGGGCTAGGATCGGAGCGTCGAACAGTGAGCTGGCCTGAGCCTTTCGGTCCGTAAGGCTCGGGCGAGAACCATCGGACTAGCGGGCTGCGTTTCTTGCTCATTCTGAGCGCGGCCTGCGAACAAAACGGAATTGAGCTAAGCATGTAGGCTCCGTGTCGCAGCGCTTTTCGGACGGGGGTTCGACTCCCCCCGCCTCCACCAATTTTTAGTGGATTGATAATCCTCATTTTGCGCGGCGCGTCGCTCTGGTGGAGACAGCCTCAGATTGCGGTTCACTCCGTACCGAAATCTCTTTCGCTCCTCGCTTTTCCGCGCCCCTCAATGACGCTTAATGAGGACGCGATTCGGTATTAGTCTGTGCAGCGACTTCGTTGGCGATTTTCTCCAGGACCTCATCTAACTTCTCCGCCTGGATGGGCTTGGTCAGGTATCCATCCATTCCGGCTGCGCGGCAGCGTTCCTCATCTCGGCTCATGGCATTGGCGGTCAGCGCCACGATGGGTTGATGTTTGTCTCCTGAAGCCTCATTTGCTCGGATTCGGATGGTGGTCTCCAAACCGTCTAGTTCCGGCATTTGCATATCCATCAACACCAAGTCGTAATTCCTTCTCGCGAGCGCGTGCAATGCTGCCACGCCGTCCGCTACCACATCTACCTCATAACCTCGCTTCTCCAACAGCTTGCTTATGAGACGTTGGTTCACAAAATTGTCTTCGGCCAGCAAGATGTGAAGAGGGGCGACCCGACTGCTCATGTCCTTCGGTACTCCCAAATCTTTGGGCTTCGGCCTGAATGCCTCCACCGCCGACTTGAAAGCCACCGTGAAATGAAATTTCGACCCTCGGCCGCCCTCGCTCTCTACCCAGATCTTTCCTCCCATCAACTCCACAAGCCTCATGGAAATCGTCAGTCCCAGACCTGTCCCGCCATATTTTCGAGTTGTGGAGCTGTCGGCTTGTGTAAACGACTCGAAGATCGCTTTTTGCTTTTCCGCTGGAATGCCTACGCCGGTGTCCCACACCGTGAATTCCAGCATGGGGTCTGCGGCGTCAGCGTTCACTCGCGCCACCCCCACTCCGATCTCTCCGCTCTCTGTGAACTTCAGCGCATTCCCAACCAAATTTGTCAGTACTTGCCGCAATCGGGCAGCGTCTCCCACAACCATCTCGGGCACTCCCGATCCAAACTCACTGCGAAGTTCTAAACCCTTCTTCATGCAGGAGAGCGCAAAGGTCTTCAGGGTGCCTTTTACGCAATCGGTCAAGTCGAACTCCAACTCCTCGAGCTCGATCTTTCCAGCCTCGATTTTCGAAAAATCCAGGACATCATTGATCACCGAAAGAAGGGCGATGGAAGACGTCTTCACCGTTTCGAGATACTCACGCTGCTCCGCATTCAATTCCGTTCCTAACGCAAGGTC
>JAFAZL010000116.1 GCA_019239815.1 Acidobacteriota bacterium | reverse complement strand
TACCTGAATTCGCCAATGAACCGCCCAAGCGCCTCATCGGCTGGAGCAAAGTCTGGCTCAAAGCCGGCGAATCCAAACAAGTCCGCGTCCCCGTCGAGGCAAAGTACCTCTCCATTTGGGACGAGAGCGCAAACGAGTGGAAGCTCTCCACCGGCACCTACGAAGTGATGGTAGGCGGTTCTTCCGCACTATTGCCGCTACACGAAAAATTCGACCTGAAATAAAGAATTCGCCGCCGTCGTTTCTTCTGTAGGGGCGGGGCTTGCCCCGCCCGGCGTTAACACGACCATCAACGGTCCGCGAGCAACTCCGTGTAGGGGCGCAGCACTGCTGCGCCCCATGTCCGCAAGAACTAAACACGAAGAAACTTTGGTTTTTCTATTCTGGTGGGCCTTACAGACTTCTCAACAACTTATACAACTCATTAGCCGCATCAAAATCCGCCTCCAACTCGCGTGTCGCCAACCGCTCGCGCAAATCATCAATCCGCCGCGCCAGCAAATCCAGCGAAGCGCTGAGCACTTCGCGATTCGTCAAAACAATATCGCGCCACGTCTGATACGGACTTCCCGCCAGCCGCAGCGTGTCGCGCAATCCCGGCCCCGCAACCGTGATCGGCAACCCATTCTCATCCAGCCGATCGTAAAGAAACGAAGCCAGCGCCACCGCCACAAGCTGTGGCAAATGCGAAGCCAACCCAACCGCATAGTCGTGCTGCCGCGCTCCAAGCCAAAGCGGCCGCGCACCGATTTTCTTAAGCAGTTTCAAAAAAGCATCGACCCGTACGTCTTGACGCAACGCAGCGCCTCGATCTGGCTGCGCATTCAGATCGATCTGAATCTCGGCGACGTTTTTCGATCCGGATGACGCTGCCGTCGCAATCTCTTCCGCCGTATCTGCGATCAACGCGTACGGCGCATTCTGAAATAAATCCGCATCGGCGTGCGCGATCCCAGCGTGCTCGCGTCCCGCCATCGGATGCCCCGGTAAAAACAGCGGCCCATTCGCCGCCGCAAAAAGCTCTTGCGCTCCCTGACTAATGCGCAGCTTCGTGCTGCAAGCATCCGTGATCAGCGCCTTCCGCGGCGCAAACCGCGCAAGTTCTGGCAGCAGATCCAGAGTCACGCCAATCGGCAGCGCAATGTAAATCAGATCGGCGTCACGCAGCGCCGGCGCGATGTCGCCGGTCATAGTTTCATCGAACGCTTTCGTCGTGAGCGCTGCCTTGGCAATGTCGGCCCGATCCCAGCCGGTGATGTGCAGATCGGTCGCGTACTTGCGCAACGCCAGCGCGAACGAGCCGCCAATCAGCCCCGTGCCAAGAATCGAAATACGCTGAATCACATGGGTCATAGATAGGCAGTGCGATGCGCACTCACGATTTCAAATGGCACCGCAAAACGCAAATGCCCTGTCATCCCGAGCGAAGCGAGGGATCTGCTTTTTTCAAGTGTCGGCACGATTGGCGATAGTAGCAGCAGCGCCATGAACTAAGCGATCTTGCGCCCGATCGCCGGCGCAATCATACGAAGTTCCTTCATCAGTTGCTCGAACTGCGGTGGATCGAGCGACTGCGCGCCGTCCGAAAGTGCGTGGTCCGGATCGTTGTGCACCTCGATGATCAATCCATCCGCGCCCGCCGCCACGGCGGCGCGAGCCATCGGCACCACCTTATCGCGCCGGCCGGTGCCGTGCGAAGGATCGCCAATCATCGGCAAGTGCGACAATTTTTTGATCACCGGAATCGCCGCGATATCAAACGTGTTTCGCGTATACGTCTCAAATGTGCGAATTCCGCGCTCGCATAAAATCACGTCCCAATTTCCGCCGCTCAAAATATATTCCGCACTCAACAACAACTCTTCCATTGTGGCCGACATGCCGCGCTTGAGCAGTACCGGCTTGCGGACTGCTCCCAACGCGCGCAGCAGGTGATAGTTCTGCATGTTGCGTGCGCCCACCTGAAAAATATCCACGTAGCCTGACATCATCTGAATCTGCGACGGGTCCATCACTTCGCTGACCGTAAAGAGTCCGGTTTTTTCCGCGGCCTCTTTCATCAGTTTCAAACCTTCTTCGCCCATGCCCTGAAACGCGTACGGCGAAGTTCGCGGCTTGAATGCCCCTGCGCGCAAAATCTTCGCTCCCGCCTTCGCAACGCTCTGCGCCACCGAGTTGATCTGTTCGCGCGACTCCACACTGCACGGTCCCGCCATAATGACGATGTCGTTCCCGCCGATCGTTACGCCACGGCCTAAATTGACGATCGTTCCCTCCGGCCGAAACTGCCTGCTCGCCAATTTGTACGGCTGCGTGATGCGCATGACTTCGCGCACGCCGTCGAGCAACTCAAAATCGCGATGATCGAAATCGCGATGCACGCCGACGGCGCCGAGCACCGTGTGCGATTCGCCGGTGGAGCGATGCACGTTAAAACCGTTGGCGAGCAAGCGATCGATGACGTGCTGAATCTGCGCGTCGGTCGCGCCCTCTTGCATTACGATGACCATGGCTGGCTGGTGTTTCCCTTCCCTTGCATCCGCAATCGCCGAAGAAAAATCAAAACATGCTTCAACCTAACCGCTGGGCGATTGGGGCACAGCATGCTGTGCCCCTACAAAATCTTGTTACGCAAAAATCGTGCTCGACCCATGCGATCACTTCTTCTCGTGGCCACCGTGCGAATCGCCGTGCATTGCTTCGCGTTCGGCGCTGCGGGCTTCGTCGATGATCCGCTCGAAGAG
>JAFAZL010000249.1 GCA_019239815.1 Acidobacteriota bacterium | reverse complement strand
ATCGCGGCGACGATGCTGTTGAGGTTTGGCTGCGAGGTGCTGCCGCTCATGCTGGCGATGGCGAGATCCACGACGTCCACGCCCGCGTCGCTCGCGCGAACGATCGAGCCGGCGTTGATGCCGCTCGTGTCGTGCGTGTGAAAATGGACAGGTATGCCGATTTCGTCTTTCAACGCCTTCACTAATGCCTGTGCGGCATAAGGCCGGCACAGTCCTGCCATGTCCTTGATCGCCAGCGTGTGCGCGCCCATGCGCTCCAGCTCGCGCGCCATCTTCACGTAGTACTTCAGCGTGAACTTGTCGCGGCGCGCATCGAGAATGTCCCCCGAGTAGCATAGCGCCGCCTCGCAGACGGCATGCGTCTCCTGCACCGCGTCCATCGCCACGCGCAGGTTCGGCAGATAATTCAGCGAGTCGAAGATCCGGAAGATATCCATGCCTTCCGCGGCCGCGTGCTTCACGAATCCGGCGACGACGGCATCGGGATAATTCGTGTAGCCCACGGCGTTCGCGCCGCGGAGCAGCATCTGGAAGCAGATGTTGGGGACAAGCTCGCGGATTTCGCGCAGGCGCGCCCAAGGATCTTCGTGCAGAAAACGCAGCGAGGTGTCGAACGTCGCGCCGCCCCACATCTCGAGACTAAAAAGATTCGGCAGACGCTGCGCGACAGCTGAAGCTGTCGCGAGAATGTCGTAGGTGCGGACGCGCGTCGCCATCAGCGACTGATGCGCGTCGCGGAATGTCGTGTCGGTGATTAGTAGACGCTTTTCTTTGCGCGCCCACGCGGCAAATTTTTTCGGACCGAGCTTTTGCAGCATCTGGCGCGTGCCTGCGGGCGGCTCAATGCCGGGAACTTTGGGCAGCACTGCGGTTTCCAGCTTGCCAGGTAAAACCTTCCCTTTTACTTCGGGATTGCCATTGAGGATGACGTCGCCGAGATACGAGAGCAGCTTGGTGGCGCGGTCGCCGCGCATCGGAAGCTGAAACAATTCCGGCGAATGATCGAGAAACGACGTCGTGATTTCGCCGGCACGAAATTTCGGGTGATTGACGACGTTTTCGACGAAGGGGATGTTCGTGGTGACGCCGCGGATGCGAAATTCGCGCAAGGCACGATCCATGCGATTGCAGGCTTCGTCGAGATTTTTGCCCCATGCGGTGACTTTCACCAACAAAGAGTCGTAGTACGCGGCGAGAACCGCGCCTGCGTACGCCGTGCCGCCGTCGAGACGAATGCCGAATCCGGCGGGTGAGCGATACGTCGAAATTTTTCCGTAGTCAGGCGCGAAATTTTTCGCCGGGTCTTCCGTGGTCACGCGGCACTGCAACGCGGCGCCGTAGAGCGGCACATTTTCCTGGCGCGGCAGCGACATCGGCGCTTCGTGCAGCTTGTGACCTTGCGCGACAAGAATTTGCGATTGCACGAGGTCGATTCCGGTCACCATTTCGGTGACGGTGTGCTCGACCTGAATGCGCGGATTAACCTCGATGAAGTAGACCTTCTGCTCATCGACGTCATAGAGAAACTCTACGGTGCCGGCGTTGCGGTAGTTCGCTTTGCGCGCGAGGCTGACGGCCGCGTTGCAGAGCTCTTCGCGAACGCGCGGAGGAAGATTCGCGGCAGGCGCGACCTCAACGACCTTTTGATGGCGGCGCTGAACGGAGCAGTCGCGCTCGTAGAGATGAAGCAAATTTCCGTGCGTGTCACCGAGAATCTGGACCTCAAGATGCCGCGCGCGCGGCAAATATTTTTCGAGGAAGCAGCTTGCGTCGCCGAATGCCGATTTCGCTTCGCCCTGCGCTTCTTCGAGCGACGCCGCGAGTTGCGCTTCGTCGCGCACCACGCGCATGCCGCGTCCACCGCCGCCAAAAGCAGCTTTCACGATGACCGGATAGCCGATTTCTTTCGCGATGCGCCTGGCTTCCTCGGGCGATTGAACGGGGTCTTCGGTGCCGGGCAGCGTCGGAACGCCGGCCGAGGCAGCTAATTTTCGCGCGGC
>JAFAZL010000244.1 GCA_019239815.1 Acidobacteriota bacterium | reverse complement strand
GCGCAGCGGCATCGAAATCGCCGCCGACATTCCCGACGATCTGCAGCGCATGTCGCGTCCCGCGGAACTAGTGTTATTCCGTGTCTTACAAGAAGCGCTGACGAACATTCACCGTCACTCGCGAAGCTCTCGCGCCGAAATCTCGCTCCGCACCAACACGAAAGGCGCGATCCTGCGCATCCGCGACTACGGTAAAGGCATCTCGCGCGAGATGCTCGACAACTTTATGCACACTGGCGGCAATGTCGGCGTCGGCCTCGCCGGCATGCGCGAACGGGTCCGCGAACAAGGCGGCCAATTCGACATCCAGTCCGGCCGCAACGGCACCACCATCACCGTCATCATGCCCACCGCCCCGGTAACGGACTCGGCAGTAGCCACTCCCCTCCCCGCCGACTGACCGCTCGGTTGTGGATTTGACTTTTCTTCACTCGCGTCAGCGCTTGTATTTACGGAACATCGGAAACGTCAGGATGCTCCCGAGAAATCGGTGGTCACAAAATCGCCCACGACTCATGTCCCACGGCCGCGCTGAAACGCAATGAATGCGGACACGAATTTACAAAGGCTGAGGTGCATCGCAGCATCTCAGCCCTGCTGTTCAGCTCAGCCCTGCTGTTTCTGTCCCTGCTCGGCCTTCGCTAGAAGTTGTACTTCAATCCAAACTGCACGATTCGGTTCGGCAGTGCCGTACTCTGGATCTGTCCGAACGCTCCGTCGCCCAAATTGGCGTCAGGATTTGCAAACTGCGGCGTATTGAATGCATTGAAGAATTCCGTCCGGAACTGCAGCAGGTGGCTCTCGCTATATGGCATGTGGAATTTCTTGTCGAGAGATAGATCGAACGTGTGCTTTCCGGGCCCGATGATCGGGTTACGCGGTGAGTTCCCATACACCAGAATGCTGGGCGCGAATGCATTCACGTTAAACCAGTTATTCGGCCCCTGGTTCGGCACGCTGAACTTCTGTCCCGGCACCAGCAACGGCCGCTCGTAAATTCCGTCGTTGTTTTGAGTATCGGAGCTTTCCAGAATGTCGAAGGGACTCCCGCTGGCCAGTGTAACCAATCCTTGGAACGACCAGCCTGCGGCCAACGCTCCCGCGGCTCCCTTCCAGTCCTTACCGACCGGAATATTCCATACAAAGCCCGTCACGAGCAGATGCCGTTGATCGAACAAGCTGCTCGCACGCTCTGCCGCGATGTTTCTCGGGTTCTGGCACTGGCAACCGCCATCATTCGTCGTGTTCGCCGAGTCGTCGATCAAATGCGAATAGGTGTATGCGGCCGTCATGCTGAGCTGTTTCGACAGCCGATGCTCGTAGCGCATCTGCAGTGATTGGTAGTTGGTGTTGGATCCGTAGCTCTGCATGCGGATGCGCGATAGATTCGGATACGGACGCCGCGGCTGGATCGGACCTGGCCCAGGCTCAGCCTGGTTCCAGTTGTAACGGAAGCTGGTGTCAACGTGTGTTCCTTTGCTGCCCACATATCCGACTTCCAGCACATCGTTCTTCCCAAATTGCCGCGACACCTGCAAATTCCACGTTTGTACGTAGGTGTCCGGATGCTTGCCGTCCGCAGGGAGCGTCACCGCATTGATTGGCGCCGCCGGATTCGCCGTCGGGGGCATCGGATTTTCGATCGTCACCAGATTCCCCGAGCCCACTTCATTGGTAAGCGTCACGCTGCCTGCCGTCGGCGGATTGAGCTGCAAGATGTTGATGTGATCGAACTGGCCGCCAAAGTAGAAAATCCCGTATCCGCCACGAATCACCATGGTCGGCGTCAGCGAATACGCAAAGCCGACCCGCGGACTGAAGTCGTGATGACTGATCTGCCAGATCGGGTCACTGATTGGCTCAAATGTCGGTACTGCTGGATTCGTGATGAAATTCAACGTGTATGAAGCGTGATTGATGTCCTGCGGCGGGTTGAATAGGTCATACCGCAGCCCGAGGTTCAGCGTCAGCTTCGGCGTCACCTTCCAATCGTCTTGGCCATAGAACGCGAAACGCCACTGCCGCGCCTTCGTGAGCGGTACTCCCTCGGGTGTTAGCACGGTTCTCGGATAACCGAGCATGTAATCGGCCGCCGCGTCGCCACTCAATGTGCCATCGAAAGTCAAATCGCCGAATGGCGTGTTGTTCGTGGTTGCGTCGTCCAGCAGCTTGCGAAAATCGCCGCCGAATTTGAATGCATGCTTGCCGCGGATGAGCGTGACATTGTCCACCCACTGATAAGTCCGGCTGTTGTCCAAGTTGGACGCCGCAAGGTCGTCGCCCATTCCGATGTAGCCCGAAATCCCCAGAATCGGAAAGCCTTCTTCATTCTTCGTCAGAGGTCGGCTGTTCGGGCCGTTACCGTTCACTCGCATCCCGTTGATGCCGAGCGACTCGATCGTGAAATCTGTATTCGTATGCGTGCCGAGCTGCGATACGTTCTCGAAGTCGAAGCCAAATCGAAATTCGTTGATCAGGTTAGGATTGAATGTGTGCACGTACTGCGCCCCGAAATTGTGCGCAGGATAGTCGCCCGTGAATTTGAAATTAGGATTGATTTCGGTTACCGGAAAATCCCGGTGCGCGTAGATGTAGTGGATGAAAAGCTGGTCTTTGCCGCTGAAATAGTGGTCGATGCGAGCGATACCCTGATGCACGGTCAGATTTCCACGTGACGATCCTGCATAGTTCGTCGTGTTCGGAGTTGTCGCGTTCGCAATGTTTGGCAGCGGCATGTAGGTGTTCACGATGTTCTGTGCCACCTTGTCGATCTTGCTCTGCGGAATGATGTTTCCCGGGATCGGCAATCCCGTGGCCGGGTCGATCAGCTGGACGTTGGGCAGTAGATACGAGAAATCGCCGTTCCTCTGGCTTTGGGTCAGCACGATCCCCTGGCTCGGCGAATCGGCAATCGACCGAATCCCTTCATAGCTCGCGAAAAAGAAGGTTTTGTCCTTCCAGATCGGGCCGCCGAGCGTCCCGCCAAATTGATTCTGTCTGAGTTCGTTTTTCGGGTTCGGCGCGGGCGCAAAGTAATTGCGCGCATCCAGTGCCTCGTTGCGGAAGAACTCAAAAATCGTTCCGTGAAATTGCTTCGTGCCTGACTTGATCTGAATGTTGACATTCGTCCCGGCATTCCCGCCGTACTCCGCAGAATAGTTTCCGGTCTGAACCTTGAATTCCTCGATCGCATCGATCGACGGATAAATGTTCACGTAGTTGTGGCGGTTGTTCACCATCGTGATGCCGTCCACATTGACCTGCCCCCAAATCAGGCGGCCGCCGTTCCCGCCGATCTCCGATCCGTCCGTGCTCGACGAATGAATATCCGGGTTGTACACGCTCACTCCTGGCGTGAGCACCGCCAAATCATCGAATCGCCGCCCATTCAGTGGAAGAGCCTCAACGCGCTCTTGATCCACCACACCCGCGATCGTCGCGTTTTCGGTTTGTAGCAGTGGTACGCCGGAGTTCACCTCCACCGTTTCCTGGACGGCACCCACTTGCAGTGCGAAGTCCAGCCGGACTTGCTGGCCCAGTTGAATCACCACCCTTTGCCGCCGCTCTCCACGGAATCCCGTCGCGCGAACCTCCACCACGTACTCGCCCGGAACCAGATACCGGATTTCGAACGATCCATCTGCCGTAGTTGTCGCCGTATGTGACAGCCCTGTGGACGGCTGCGTCACCGTCACCGTCGCCCCCGCAACCTGCGCCCCTCCTGGATCCACAACCGTTCCCAGGATCACCGTGTCCACCGTTTGCGCATGCGTCAGCGAAACACAGGCAACTACCGTCAAGACCAAAAAAAGCAAGTAACGCATACAGGTCTCCTTTCGAGCGCGTGTCGCGAAAACTCTCGGTTTTTGTTTTCCTAGCCTGGCCTGATGAAACCCGCCAAAATCGGCTTGGTTTCATCAGGTGAAAGTTGCATACTGCGGGGTGAAAGTGCACGTTGCGCGCGTTATACACTACGCTTTTAAATCGTGTCAATACTCATTTAATGCTCTTTTGCGTTCGAGGGCTCCGCTCAAGATAGTCAGGCGCTGGATTTATACAAGGTTTTCGTTATATATATTTTCGCTGGGTGATATTCGTTTTTACTATTTGCCTTCCCGTCCCCGGGAAGCATCGGGGAGTTTATGTCCGCTGCGGGTACTCGCACCTATACCATTACCTCTCTTCAACGCGGTCTTCGCTTGCTTGGTCTCTTTGCTCGGGAAGAGAGCGGTCTGTCAGCTTCCGATGTCGCTAGGCTCACCAGTCTGCCAGTTAGCACCGTGCACCGGTTCCTCGTCAACCTGGAGTCCGCGGCCTTTCTCAGGTGCGATGCCGCTGGCGTCTACCATCTGGGAACCGCTTGTGTCTCTCTCGGCCAAGCCGCACGCGGCCAGCTTGACGTGCGAACTGTCAGCCTGCCGCATCTCCAGGAACTGAATCATCACACCCGCGAAACCGTGCATCTCACCGTTCGCCACGGTCTCTCGGCGGTCTACGTCGAAAAGCTAGATTCTCCCGAACCGCTTCGCATCCACTCTCGCATTGGCGCCACAATTCCTCTGTACTGCACCGCCGTCGGCAAGATTCTCCTAGCCTATCTTCCAGACCCCGAGCGCGAGAAAGTTTTTGATCAGATCGAGTTCAAGCGCTTCACCGAAAATACCGTCAGCAACCTCCAGGAGCTGAACGCGGAACTCCATCGCACCCAAAAAAATGGCTTCGCATGCGACCTTGAGGAGCACGAACTGCACATTCGCTGCATCGCCGCTCCCATCTGGGATCATTCCGGCGCAGTCAACGCCAGCCTCAGCGTCACCGGCCCCGCGGTCCGCATGTCCACCGCCCGCCTCCGACAACTTGCTCCCCTGATCCGCGAAGCCGGCCTGAAAATCTCCGCCCAGCTCGGCCATCAGCCAACGAAAATGATTCGCGCGCCTCAGACGCCGATTGCAGCAAAGACAGAACGCGTCGCTAAACCCGCCTCAAAACGAGAGTGATCTAATTCGAAGGGTATTGAACGAGATGAATGTTCACTACCTCCAATCCGTCCACGACTCGTCAAACATTCGCCGAGGATGCCGATGGTGTAGGGATTCTTGAACTGAACTCGCCGGAAGATAGATCGCGGGCCCTGCTTCCCCGATCCGATGAGCATTTTTGCACTAATTGGTAATTCCTGACCCTAAAGATATTTGAAGAATTTTCTCTTCAGAGCGATGAGTTTGATCGGCGCCGCCAGTCTAAGATTCATAAGGAGAACATAACCCATGGCCGCACCTTCAATCTCACTTTGGGAGACACGCATGATCGATGCAACTGCACTAAGCATTTCCAAGCCCCGTCTGTGGACAGGACGCGTCCTGAAGACGCTCCCAGTTCTCTTCCTGCTTATGGACGGAACCATGAAGCTGTTCAAGCCGCCTTTCGTGGTGCAGGCAACGCTCCAGCTCGGTTATCCCGAGTCGACGATCGTCGGCATTGGTGTAACTCTGCTGATCTCCACGGCTTTGTTCGTCATCCCGCGAACGACGGTGTTGGGCGCGATCCTTCTTACGGGCTATCTCGGCGGAGCAGTTGCCAGCAACGTGCGGGCTGGCACACCGGTCTTCAACGTTGTCTTTCCCATCCTGCTTGCCGTCCTTGTTTGGTCATCCTCGGCCCTATGTGATCGACGCCTCGAAGTCACACTCTTTCGGGCCAATTCTTAGGAGGAACTCAACTCATGTCCTTTCAAGCGTACATTGACAACATCAAGACGAAGACCGGAAAGACTCCCGATGACTTCAAGAAATTGGCGAGAGAGAAGGGCTTGATGGAGCCGAGCGTAAAGGCCATGGCCATCGTGAACTGGCTAAAGAAAGACTTTGGGCTTGGCCACGGTCATGCCATGGCGATCTACGCGACGTTCAAAGGACGCAAAAGCTAGAGTAGTTCGCCACGTGGCGAAACGGCATCAGGGCGAAGGTTCAAAGGAAAATCGAACCGGGGAAAGATCGTGCCCGTATTCAGAAATGAGGTCACCCCAGTGATGCGCTCACCTGCCAACTCGAGAATGATCAAAGCCCACGCGTCATGTCCCCCTTGCGGATTCGGACGATACTGCGCAAACGCCGGCCATCCACACGCGGCCGTGGGTATCAGGCGTGATCCTCGGCATCCGCAACCCAGCCCCAGCATCCACGTTCGAATCTCGGCCGGTCCTTGGAACCAAAGCGAATAGGGAGGCATGGAAAAAGTAACGTCTTCGCGCATTAAGCCCACGAGTTTGTCTACATCGTATTGTTCGAACGCGGAAACGTACCGGCCGAGCATCAGTCTTTGCTTCTCAGAAAGTTCAGACGGTTCCGTGTTATCGCGTATCGCAACCGCAGCACGTGCCCGTTGGAGAGCGCTGTTCACTGACGGCACGGAGGTTTCAAGGATGTCAGCGGTTTCTGTGGCGGAGAATCCCAGCACTTCCGTCAGCAAGAGCGCCGCACGCTGTTTCGGCGCCAAATTCTGCAATGCGGCCACAAAGGCCAATCTTATGCTCTGACGAAGCATGGCGCGCTCCGCTGGATCGCAGTCTGAGGGCAGCGCTTGCGCATCGAGGATCGGTTCGATCCAATATTCGCTCGCATTCTGAACCAGCGATTCCATCCTCGGCGCGCCCGGAGAGGGCGAGCCTTCCTCGATCGGCAGCGCGCGCCGCTTTCTGTTCTTTAGTTCGTCCAGGCAGACGTTTGTGGCGATTCGATACAACCATGTCTTTATCGACGATCGACCATCGAACTGATCTCGGCTCCGCCAAGCGCGTATCATCGCTTCCTGCACGGCGTCGTCCGCATCGAACACCGAACCCAGCATCCGATAACAATGCCCCGTCAAGTTTCTGCGGTAAGCTTCGAGGTCAGCAACATCCGCGATCATGGTCGTCCCCGTGAAGTGTTACGCATCGTCGGCTCCGATTGTGACCGATTTTCCTTTGGATGCCCGCATCCAAGATGGCGGAGTTCGGGGAAATTGAGGAAGTAAAAGATGGTCGGGACGACTGGATTTGAACCAGCGACCTCACGCACCCCAAGCGTGCGCGCTACCAGGCTGCGCTACGTCCCGACCGGGGTAAAACCAGCGCCGTTTTGGCGACACCGGAACAACAAAACTTCAGACCAAACAGCGAAGCTTGAAACCGCGCGTGAGGCTTGAATCCGCAGCAACGATGCTTCGCAATCGCCCACCGTACGGCTGGGGCGACTCCACGTCAGGTTATCACTGTCCCCGGCGTTCGAGAAGGGTCAAGAAGCCGCGCAGGGAATCGCGCAGGTCGAGCAGCATCTTGCGGTTCAGAAGCTCCGCGGCGTTTTCGGTTGTGGCGCGGGGTGCGTGGGACGCTGCGGCGGCGCGCGAGGCGCTCGATGCGTGAGCAGTGAGATTCGCGGAATCGGCCTCATCTGTGTGATGTGAGTGATCCGCAGGGTTCGCGTGAGCTGCGTGCGAACCTTCAGCAGCGACGCGCGACGATGGCTCGACACCGATCGCCCCATTGCCTTCGCGCAGAAGGCGCCGGGCGCCGGCGATCGTAAATCCTTCGTCGTAGAGCAGCCGCTTGATCTTGAACACCATGTCGACGTCTTGCTGGCGATACATGCGGTGACCGCTCGGGCTCTTCACCGGCTCGAGCATAGGGAACTCGGTCTCCCAGTAGCGCAGCACGAACGGCTTGAGATCCGACAGCCGGCTGACTTCGCCGATGCGATACAGCCGTTCGTCGTCGAGATCGGGTTGCAGTGCGGTGGCAGTGCTCATCAGTCTTCTCTAATTCCGATTCACTCTCGAAATTCTTATTTCCGGACCGGCCGGAGGCACGATCGGGAGGCGGGGTCTCTTTTATCCTAGGCGAAATTTACGCCCTGTCAACGGTACCGCCCTTTAAACGCCAGTCTGACTTGAATTTCCTGGTTCGCAAGGGCTCACTCGTCGAGTTCTTTTGTTTCGTGTTCGCGCATCAGGCGCGGGCCGTGTTGCCTTCGCTCGGTGGCGCGGGATTGAGGTTCGCGCGTGTCGCGCTCGGCTTTGCGGAGGCGCTGGACGAAACGGATCGGAGCGCCGGGGAAATCCCATTTGGCGCGCAGTTGATTTTCGAGGAAGCGTTCGTAGCTGAAATGGAGCGGATTTTTTTGATTGGTGAAGAGCAGGAACGTCGGCGGAGCGGTTTTCGCCTGCACGACGTAATAGATTTTGACGGGGCGCGCTTTCGGAGTCGTGCCGCGCTGGAGATCGACTTCCTGTTTGATCCATCGATTGAGTTCGGGTGTTGGGATGCGCTTGCGGCGCGCAGCGGCGACTTGATCGATCAGCGGATAGAGTTTGCTGGCGCGATCGCCGGTTTTCGCGGAGAGAAAAACGATCGGGGCGTAGCTCAGGAATTTGAGTTTGTCGCGGACGAGCTTTTCGTAATCAAAGAGCAGGCGGCTTTTGTCTTGATCACCGAAGCCGTGGACGCCTTGTGTTGCGCCCGCGTACGAATGTGCCCGCGAATCGCTTTTGTGCGAACCATCTTTGCCGTGTTTCGCACGATTTGCGCCGGCGCGCGCTTCGCCTGCTTTGAATTTCGCGCGGGACTGGGCCGTTGTGCTGTATTTCGCGGCGGCTTCGGCGCGTCGATTATGGGCGTCGCGCCGGGCTTGGCCTTTGCTTGTTGCGGCAGAGCGTTCGGCGGCTTTGCGCGCGGCTTCGACGGCGAGATCCCATTTGTTCATCACGATGATGACGCTGCGGCCGGACTGCTCGGCGTAATTGGCGATTTGCGCGTCGCCTTGCGTGACGCCTTGCTCGGCGTCGACGACGAGGAGCGCGACGTCGGCGCATTCGAGTCCGCGGCGAGCCATGACGACGCTGAGCTTTTCGGCGACGAGCGTCGTTTTGCCTTTTCGGCGGATGCCGGCGGTGTCGATGAAATTGTAGAAGTGGCCGTCGTGCTCGACTTCGGTGTCGACCGAATCCATCGTGGTGCCGGGAATGGGGGAGACGATGGAGCGTTCCTCGCCGACGAGGCGATTGAGAAGGGTGGATTTACCAACGTTCGGGCGTCCGATGATGGCGACTTGGACGGGGCGATTCGGATCGGTGTCGGCGGATTCGCCGGCGAATTCATTTTCAGCTTCGGCGTATTCGGGTTCAATGTCGGCGTCGGTAGAGTCTGAAATCTTGCCAAGCTGGGGCGTGGTCCTTCGAGGCTCAGGATCTTCGACGTGCTGCGCCCCTACATGTTTTGTGGAGGTCGATACGCCCGCAGTTGGCGCGGTAGATTC
>JAFAZL010000121.1 GCA_019239815.1 Acidobacteriota bacterium | reverse complement strand
TTTCCCGGCCACCATACCAGGTCCCCCAGGGACCATAAACGTTGTGGAAGCGAGCGACTCGCGTTTCGAGTCCAAAATCCTCGCGAAAATGACGGCACATCCTTTCTGAAAATAACTTCTCCCATCCGTAGCCGTCTTCCGCCAGCGCCGGATAGGCATCTTCTTCCTTCAGCGAAGGCGCTTCGAAACCTTTTTGCTTTTCCGCGTTGTAGACGCATGCCGAGGAAGAATAGAAATACCGCCGGACGCCATGTTTGAGCGACGCTTGCAACATGTGCGTGTTGATCAGAATCGAGAGCATGCACAGGGCTTTGTTTTGTTCGATAAAGCCCATACCGCCCATATTCGCGGCGAGGTTGTAGACCTCGGTCGCGCCGCGCGTCGCGACTTCACAATTTTCTTTCAGGTTGAGGTCGAGAGAGAGATTTTCGACGTCATCAAAGCGCTGGTACCACTGATGAAAAGGCTTCACGTCGACAGCGCGAATGGACGGGCAACTGCGCCGTCGCAAATCCGCGACGAGAGCACCGCCGATAAAACCGCCTGCACCGGTTACGACGATCACGCGATTCGTGGGCGACTCCATCCATTCATTGTAGTCATATAACAGTATATATTACCAGTAAATAATATAGGAGGATGGCTGGAGTGCCGCCATCACGTCAGACTGGCATCCATACTATTCCGTTTTAACGAGGAGAAAGGACAAGCAGAGATGAATGGTTTCGAATATGCCATTGCCGGGAAAAAGGGGACATCTTCTCACTTCTGACAATTTTAGCTCTTCAGGCGCTGTTGCTTTTCCGTCGTAACTTACGGGTTTGACGGCTTGAGTAAACTACCCAAGCCAGGAGAAGAAAGCCTAGAAAGAATAAGGTGCTAAGCACACGGACAATCATCGTGACCGCAAACGGTCGGGCGTGCAGGAGCACTGCAGCGAGAGCTCCGACAACTCCGGCGAGACAAGCCCCAGCCGGCTGCACAAAGAGACACAACCAGGAGCACAAGAACGATCTTGAATAGGATTTTCACGGGTCAAATAAACGAACATTTGCTGTCGCCCGGATCGGGATTGCGATCGACCGAAACCGGCGCACTGCGCAGGGGCGGCCTACGCGACAGGATGTTCCAAAATCTTTGCCAGTGAGTGCAATCGCGCCGCGTCGGCTGGAGTCTTCGCCGTGTCGGCAGCCTTTTCCGCGGAAGGCGCCAACTTCTGCAAGTTCTTTACTTTGCCTTTGCTCAGATGTGAAGCCTCGGCGCTATGAATGGCCTTGTGCAGATTCGCAATCTGATCCGCGGGCAGCCCTTGTGACCGTGTCAGCTGATCCAAATAAGCCTTGGCGACAACCAATTGCGCCGGCCAATCGATTTTCTGCTGATTCTGCACATTGAGTTCGGCGACCTTCACTGTCTTCGCCGCGTCGATCTCGTTCTGCGTTAGATCTTTGGTCGGCGTGAGTTCGAAAATATCGAGTCCGCGTGCAATCTCCGACGCGTAAATGTTGCCGTTGTACCAATAAGCTGACCAATCGCCGCCAAGCACCAGCACCTTCGGATCAATCGGCCCGCGATCGAAATACGCGATTTCGTACGGATGCATCGGATCGGTGAAGTCCATCACCGACACGCCGCCTTGATACCAAGCCTGGACTTCGATGTCTCGCCCAGGAACAGGGACAAGCGAGCCGTTGTGTGCCACGCAATTCTCGGTGTCACCTTGCGCGGCCGGCAGCTTGTAGTAATTTGCAAACGTCAGCTTGTCGTCTTTCAGATTGAAGATCGCGTCGGCGCCCCATTTATTCGGATCGTTTGCGCGGCAACGAGCGCCAAGCCCTCCGCCCCACTCGTCAGTGAACACAACTTTGCTTCCGTCGTTCGAAAACGATGCCGAATGCCAATACGAATAATTTGGATCGTTTACCGCATCCACGCGCTTCGGATGCGCCGGATCTTTCACGTCGAGCACGATGCCGTTGCCCGAGCACGCGCCCGCCGCTAGTCCGATCGCCGAATACACC
>JAFAZL010000955.1 GCA_019239815.1 Acidobacteriota bacterium | reverse complement strand
GTTCGAAGGCAGTCCTGCCGAAGTCAGCGTCGTGTCGAAGTCCCCGTTGCCGAGGATGAAATAAATATTGCCCGCCGAGTCCGCCGCCGGCCCAGCACCGGCCATCCATGTCGCACCGTCCTCGCCGTTCGGAACGAGATTCAGCACGTTTGTCTGCTTCAGCGTATCGGCACTGTAAGCCATCACCCACGAGTTGTACGGACCGGCGTCACAGTGCGAGCCCCACGTCGTGTAAATTGTCGCGCCAACCTGCAGCAACGCAGCACGCTCGTTGTATTGCGCGGGATCGAATGTGTCGGTGCCGTTGGCACTGTTCGCGCCGCTGCCCGGGTAGGTCGCGGTGATCGTCGTCGGACCGCCGAACAATTCCGCGCCTGTCGCGAGATTTAGGGCATGGATCCGGTGGACGTAGGCGCCGCTGGAGGTCTTCGCCACCGCCACGACATAGATCGCATTTCGTGCACGATCGATCACCGGCGTTGACGTAATTCCAATCTCCGGCGTGACCTGACCGCAGTTGCGATCATCGCTCGGAGTTTCGCCTGACTGCAGCATCGAGGCCTTCCACAACGATGCATTGGTCGCACCATTCACGGTATCGGCGTCAAACGCAAACACCGAATCGTGCTCGGTCACGACGTACAGAACGTTCTTCGCTCCTACTCCTGGGATCGAAACGTTCGAGAGATACAGCGGTTGTGCATCGACTTTCCCGTCCACGACAAAGGCACCGCGCAATCCAAATTTTGTGGAGTTCACATTCGCCGGAGTCAGCAGGGTTTCGTTCGTATTGGCGCCTGAGCGCATCGTGTCGTAGTGAAATGTCACCACGTCGGCATTCGAACTGGCCGCCGGTGCTGAGCCGTTGTCAACCGTCAATGTGGCCGCCACGCTGGTCGCTGATCCCATCGAATTGCTGACCACTACAGTGAATTTCGCGCCGTTGTCGGCGGAGGTTGTCGCCGGAGTCGTGTACGACGCCGAAGTTGCACCCGAAATCGCAGTTCCATTTCTCTGCCACTGATACGTCAGCGGCGCGCCGCCCGTAGCCGTGACGGTGAATGTCGCGGTTTGCCCCATCGCGACGGTCTGACTCGTCGGCTGCGTCGAGATCACGACCGCGGCCGCGCTCGCAGCAGGACCGGCCGCCGAACCGCCCCCACCGCACCCGGCAGAACAAAACGGTATGGCGCTGAGTAGCGCACCCAACGCGAGAGCCAGTTTTAAACTACCCACGGAGACAGACCTGGTAACCCGTGCTTGAGCAAACATCCATTCTCCTTGTGTTAGCGCGACCCGAGTAGAGAAAGACCGGGTTTGACCACAAGATAGCAGTCCACGTGGAAGAACGACATCAGGTGAATCTCGCAGGGCGACTCGCCACGTTACTGCAGATAACTGATAACAACTTTCGCCGGGTTCCGACACCATCGCTGGCACCCCCAGGGCACTGCTCTTGCCTCGCCACGCCAGTCCCACTATGCTTTTGCGGCCATGCTCCTAGAAAATCGCGTAGCCCTCATCACGGGCTCGGGCCGCGGGATTGGCCGAGCTATCGCTCGTCTCTTCGCCGCCGAAGGCGCCAACGTTTTCCTCACCGCCCGCACGGAGGCTGAGCTGCAATCCACCACCGCCGAAATCAATCGACGCGCTAGCCGCGATGCCGCAGCGTACAGCGTCGCCGACCTCACGCGCGCCGATGATTGCACCCGGGTCTTTACCGACGCGCGCAATCGCTTCGGGCACGTCGATATCCTTGTCAACAATGCTGGGCATTACGGCCCGGTCGTGCCCGTGGAAGAATACCCGCTCGACGATTTCGAAAACGTGCTCGCCGTTCATCTGCGTGCTGCATTTCTGCTCACGAAAGCGGCGCTCCCCGAAATGTATGACCGCGGTTCGGGCCTGATTCTCAATATTTCGAGCCTGTCGGCGAAGTCGGCGTTCGGGTGGGGCTCAGCCTACGCGGCGGCGAAAGCCGGAATGCTGGGCTTGACGCGGGTCACCGCTGCAGAAGCGGCGCGCAAAGGTGTTCGCGTCAATGCGCTCTGCCCCGGCCCAGTCACGGAAACTGTGATGTCAAAGGAACTCGGCGCCACGCTGGCAAAACGCCTGAATGTCAGCCCGGAAGATCAGCTCGCTGGATTTCTGAACACAATCCTTCAAGGACGCGGCCAAACCGCCGACGAAATCGCGCGCGCCGCGCTCTTTCTCTGCTCCGATCAATCCAGTGCCGTGACCGGGCAATCCATCAACGTGGACGGTGGTGCTGCATATTTCTAAACGGTCGCAAATACGGGCGAACCGCGACCAAATATTCATCCAACGTACAGTGTTTACGGAATGGACTAGCCGATAATCGTTTGTGAAGATGCCGAACGAGCGGGAATAGTGCCCGTTCAAGTGAGGGAAAAGGGGAAGTCGCCTAACCTCCGCCGCCTCCTACGGCAAGATTCGGACGGGCTTCCCCTTTTCCTTCGTCCAAATCTCACCGCGATATCGCTTCAATTATTTCCTTCGAACAATGAAAACAGTCTAACGGTCGCGCGGGCTTTATGCCGCTACGGCTTGCTGCTCGCTGCAGGCTGCGCGTCTCCTGCGTCACCCGCGCTTGCCTGCACGTCCGCCTGCGAGACCCGAACTGTCGTGCCTTTCTTGTTCAGCACCGCTTGAAACTTCGTCTTTGCCGCCACAACCGCCGGCTTCCCTTTCTTGAAGTCCCACGACGGCCCTTCCGAACCCATCACGGCGCTCATCGGGTTCGCCGCCGCGCCCTTCGAAAAGAAATCGGCCGATACGTGATCGCCGTTTGACGCTGTCACATAGTCCATCGTCCACACGACATGTCCCGGCGGACGATTTAGTACGCCTGGCTCTTTGAACGACGCCACGCGGGCATGCGCTTCCGCTCCCGCGCGAAACACCACCGCGCCATCGATCACGACATCGTGCGCAATTGTCATTAATATCGGCCGGCCTTCCGTCGCGTCATCCGACGAAGCCGCGTATGTCAATTCAAGATCGATCTGCGTCCCGCCCGGAACCTGAACATCGACAAATTCAGGCGCCTTGGGTGCCGGCGGCGGCGCGGATGCCGACGGCGCCATCACCATCGCCAAAATCACTTTGTCAGACACGCCCGCCTGCTTCAATTTTTGCAGCGCCGACGGCGACGTATCAAACTCGCACGGGGACGACTGAATCTTCGCAATAATTACGTCCGGACTTAGCCGTTGCGTCCGCATCTTCACGATCGCCGCGTTGTTCAATGCAGGAACGGCCGGACCTTGCCCCTTGTTGGTCGTGTCGGTCATCCCAAGATTCTTGCTTGGCAGTTCGCCCGGAGAGTTCGAAAGCTCCGACCAGAGCACCCAGCCGATGCGGCCGTCGCCGGCTCGCACTTGCACGTAGTCGAAGTAACGGCTCACGACCTCAACCTTCTCGCCGCAGCGCAGCTTGCCCAATTCCTCGAGGTTGTCAGTTGAGCGATACAGCAGTACGTAGGATCCGTATGTGCCGCAATAGGCGTACCCAGGCGGATTCCCTGCGCGCGCGGAGGACGCCAGCAACGTGGATGCAGAGATCAAAATTGTCAGCGTGAAAAGTGGTTTCAGATAAAATCGCGACGAAGTGAATCGAGCGTTCATTCAAGTCCCCGTAGCCAATCAGCGGCCAATAGGCTCGCCACCGGCTCCTTGAAATTGATGCTCCTCAGTTTCGCGTGCGACTCGGGCGAAGCCCATAGTACTGTGACGAGTCAGTTAAGAACTGAATGCCTGTCTTACTTCGTGCTGGCGGCGTTCGTGTCTCTTTCCCAAAAAATCGCTTTGCGTTTCAGAGCCTCAACCGCGAATCGAATCGGCACCGCCGCGCCAACCGAATGAGCCTCCTGCCCGCGCTGCATTTCCACAGCGAGCCCAGCAGCAGGTCGCAGCCACTGGCCTTCAATGAATGCGACTACTTCTCCCGACCCTGCCGCCAATACGGGTGCCCCGCTTTGTCCCAAGATCACCTCGTGATCGAATAGCATTAACTCCGTCTCACCGAATCCCTTCTCCAAAACGCTGCTCTGGAAATCAATCACGCTCGCCGCGGAGTGATCTTCCAGTTGTGTTTCGAAGCTGTGCGGAATCCGCCGCTTCGGTCGCAGCGCAGCGACAACAATCCCTTCGCCTCGCGTCACTGGCGTCACATCAGGAGCCAGTGTGCCCACGCGATACGCCTTCCCGGCGAATGGATTTGGCGTCGCGCGCAGCACGGCAACATCGTGCTCGCGATCTTCGAGCACAACGTCCGCCTTCAACATCTGCGGTGGCGCTTCGACTCGCCCGACCAGAATGTGGGGATCGCCACCATTGCGAAACGAATGCAGTACATGAGCCGCAGTGATCAGGTATCCGTCGCGATTGATGAAAAATGCGTTGCCGTAGAACGCGTATTGATACCCGTGCGTCGAAGGACTCTCGTCCATCGGATATACGATCGGGCAGATCGCCGCCGCGGCCGGCTCATCGACGGATTTTGCCGAAGAATTTTGCATCGAGGAGTTGCGAGCAATGGAGGCCTTCGGGGCCTGCGCAGTCGAGCTCGAAATCGTGAGCAGACCGATTCCGGCCAAGCAGCCCGCGACGGCCAACATACTCACGCTATTCGCGATTCGACTTTGCGGATGCCTCATGGATGCCCAGACCTCAATTGGGCTCGACCTGCTTATTCAAGCAGAGCAAGGCGGCCGAAACACTTGTCCCAAGGGCCAGTTTTGCCTTCTTGCCCATAACCAACTCGAACGTCATGCAGCGCATCGATTCCAACTTCAGCTAGCATTGCCTCGCGGACTCTCGCTGGAACAAACAGATAGACCCATGATGGAAATCAAGGATGAAGCTACCGCTCCAGTCGGAAGAAGAATCGTGAGTCTCGTGATCACGCTGCTGGTCGGATACCTCATCGCGCTAGTCGCGCTACGGCTGTTCGAACCACACCTGATCTTTTTCCCGAATTACCCAGGCCGCCTCGAAGGCGATTGGCATCCGCGCGAATTGCCGGTCGAAGATGTGTGGCTGAAAGCGTCCGACGGAACGAAATTGCATGCCTGGTGGATTCCTGCGAAAGACGCGAAGTTCACGTTTCTCGCGTTCCACGGAAACGCATCCAACATCGCCAATCGCGCCAGCGTCTACGAATTTCTAAGAAGCACTCCGGCCAATGTCCTCGCACTGGAATATCGCGGCTACGGACATAGCGAAGGCAAGCCGAGCGAGTCGGGAATCTATCTCGACGCTGAGGCGGCTCATGAATATTTGGTCGACGTTCGGAAAACCGATCCGAAATCGATTATTTCCTTTGGACAATCACTCGGAACCGCCGTCGCCGCCAACGTTGCGGCTCGCCTCCCCGTCGGTGCCGTCATCCTCGAAGCGCCGTTCCCTTCGGCGTCGGTTCTCGCGCGGAGGGTTTTCTGGTTTCTTCCCGGTATTCAGTTTTTTGTCCGCGGGCAGCTCAATACTGTGGCGCGGCTTCAACAAGCACGCATTCCCCTACTCGTCGTGCACTGCACCCATGATCCGGTGATTCCATTCGAGTTCGGGCAGTCCGTCTACGATCATGCGCCGGAGCCGAAGCGCTTTCTCAAAATTGAGAATCTTTGCCATGAGGAAGCTTCGGTTGTCGCGCCGAAGAAATACCGCGAGGCGCTCGACGAGTTCCTCGTCACTCTTCGCTGACTACAGCGATCACCCTCCGCAATTTCATCCTCGCCCCTGCATTTATTGCCCTATATCCCGCGATTCCTCCGCAACTTATCTTCGTGACGCAGTGTTGTTTTACTGTAGAATTGAGGCCCCGCACCGTGGTTCAGGGCCTAGTACCCCGGCGCAACAATTTGGCCCGCTCAGCCATCAAACGATATGCAGACGGAACCCCAACCTCGCCCAAAGCCCATTTCGCATCGGCTCCGGCTTTCCCCGCCCGCAGCCGCATTCGACGCGCATTCTATTTGAGGAGACGAAATGTCAACGTCGACCGAATATATGGATGGCCTGAACGCGCCCGCCGAAAGACGGTTCTATTCGCGCGTGACCCCGCCCACTCCAATCTACGTCGCGTTCGGTGCGAATAACGTCGGCGTGTTGCACAATGTCAGCGAAAACGGTTTCCAGGTCACCACACCCAGTGGACTGCCACTCAATTCCGTGTTCCGCGTTTTTCTCTCTCTCAATGGCGCGCCGAAAACGATTGCTGTCACGGTTCGTACCATCTGGACCGACGCCTCCGATAATCGTTCGGGAATCCAGCTGCTCGATCTCGCTGACGAGGACCGCCAACAAATTCGTGACTGGGTGGAACTGGAGCTGTCTCGTAGTGAGAATTCGACGCCGTGGTTTTTGCCAAAGAATGGCGGGCACAAAATCGCCGAAGAGGACCCGGCGGTCAAGGCGTCAGCCCCTCGTCAGAATTTCGGTGCTTCCCCCCCGCCGCCGGCACCCGTAGCGCCGCCTGAGCCACGATATGACGTGCCCGGAGCGAATGCCGAACAACGTAGTGGCCGGCGATTCAATGGTGCCTTTGCGCCGAAGGATCGGATCGCGTCGGCACCTCTGCCGGATCACTTGCGAGATGAAGTCAACGCGGATGCGTTCGCTGAAAGTGAATCGACCGCAGACGCGATTCCGGATCCGGTCTCACAAGCCACGGCTCAGGCGCCGAGCGCCTCAACTCCTCCAGCTCCAACAAGCGCGGAGGACGGGGATGGCGGACAAGCAGCTACCGCGGATGAATCTGACTTGCCTAAAATTGCAAACCCGTTCGACCATCCGGATCCGAATGCCGAATTCACTTCGCCATTCCCAAAGGTCCCGCTGCCGATTCACGGGGAATTCGAGTATGGAGCGCCTCCTTCGAAGCGGCGTCGCTCCGCAACTTTGTCGTCACGCATGCGAGCAAAGCCGCTTTTGCTTTGGGCCGCCGTACTGGCGGTAATCTGCTTCGGGGCGAGCGCGCTCGTTCGCTACAAAATCAAACTGAATTCGCAACGATTTGCTTCCGAATCCGCGAAGTACACGGCGCCAAAGTCTGCCACGGCCGACACCAACGAACTCACCGGCGATAGTCCTGCCGCGAACGGCGCCGATCTATCCGCCACGAAATCGCGAGCTGTACCGGCTTCGCCGGAATCTTCATCCGCGCCGACCACAACTGCGCAAAACGATTCTTCGTTGCCGGCGGGTCCCACGCCATCGCATTCCAATCCAAAAATCCCTGGTTCACCGGGATCTGCAGCTGCGCGCGAGAATGGCGCCTACACCGCGACGGCTCCGCCAGCCTCGCGGCGCGCTGACAATGTGGCTTCTGCATCGCAGCCGGCAGCGACGCCGCGCTCATGGACTGCTCCGGCCCCAACACATTCAGCTTCGTCGAGCGTTTCTGCGAGCGACACACCTCAGTCGCCTAGCGTAACGAGTCCAAACGACGCTGTGCCCGCGCAATCTACGGCGATTGTTTCGCAAACGCCGCGGCCAGTTCCGCCGCCAGCCCAGGCGGCTGCGCCCGAAAGTACGGGCAGCACTTCCAACTCCGGTCCGGCTGCGAACTCGACCGGCGCCGCAAACAACACACAGGCCAGAACGCAGCAGCCCGCGACTATGCAGTCGTCAACTTCCGCCTCGAACGGAAACGCATCTTCGCGGCCGCAAGCGCCGTTTTACAATGCCAACACTCCGCAACAGCGTTCGGCGATCATCGGCTCGATCAACTCCGTTCATTCCAGCGGCATTTTCGATTCGAACTCAACCTCGAGTGCAAGCGCTGCACCACCCGCAGCCTCTCGCGGTGGCAACACAAACGTCGCGACGCGTCCTGTTTCGAATGCCTCCGTCGCACCGTCGGACACACCTCAGGAGCGCGATCTCGAGATCGTTGCCCCAAAGGGCTTCACTGCTTCCTGGGTTGATGTGCCCGGTGAACACGTTGTGCGCTCGCCGGCTGGGACGATTCGCATGCGCCGCCTGATTCGCGTTCCAGGCGAACGCATTCCGGGTCAGCGCTGGCTGTGGCGCGGAAAACTCAACGTAAACCTGGGCGACGTGATGAATCGGATCGACCCGGCGGCGCTGCAGGCGTCTGGCGCATCGGGCTCTTTGACCATTCAGGCGACGATCGACAAAGACGGCTATGTGACCGATCTTAAGCCGCTCTATGGCAATTTCGCGATGCTGCCCTCGGTGTCGCGCACGGTGCGAAACTGGCACTACGAACCCACGTACCTCGACAGTAAGCGCGCCGAAACTCAGGCGCAGATCGAGTTCGAGCTGAACCCAAGCGCCGCGAGCAATCGTTCAACGCGCCCATAGTCTCCGCACCGGCTTTAATATCCCGGTCTTCATAAAGGATAAAGCCGAGGCGCGTCCCGAACACAGACAAACAGTGTTCCAACTTCCGGCGGTTCTTCGGCCCCGAAGAAAAAACAATTCAGAAAAGGCTTCTCTGGCGGCTTTCCAGAGTGAGGAGTTTCTTTTTCAGCGGGAGGCCACCACCAAAGCCGGTCAGGTTGCCATCGCTGCCGATGACGCGATGGCATGGAACAATGATCGGAATCGGATTGGCACCATTCGCGAGGCCGACAGCGCGCGCGGCTTCCGGACTGCCTAGCTCCTTTGCAATCGCTCCGTAGCTCGTCGTCTCGCCGTACGGAATTTTCTGAAGCCGCCGCCAGACGGGCAGCTGAAACTCTGTTCCGTTGAGCACCAGCGGCAAATCGAAATCCCTGAGCTTGCCCTTGAAATAGGCATTTAATTGGACGATGACTTCCTGGAAAGGTTTACCGTCTTCCGTCCAGTCGCGATTTGGTATCTTGCTTCTGACCCCGTTCAGGAAATACACGAAGTGGAGTCCATGTTCATCTCCGGCCAGCATGAGCGGTCCAGCCGGACTCTGAATTGTGGTGAATCTTTTCGGGCCCTTGATAGCTGATGACGATTCCATAGCACCCATTGATCTGCGGCAAATCACGCACATGTTGATGCTTCAACTTGAAGCTTACAGAAACAGCGCGCCTTACACCAAACGTCGCCCGCTCGAATCGCAAGGTTTGGCAACTCATTTAGAATCAGATTCTTACATTGATTATCGCGCACTCCATTGCGAAATACATCCTTACGAAAAAGGTGGGGAGAGCCCCTTTTCATCGTCCTCCGCCTTCCGGCGATTGTATCTTGCGTTTCTAGGCCGCGGCGTTACAGCCTTCGCGTCTAAACATCCAAGAGATAGAACGACGTCGAACACACGTATACTTTTTGTATGGACGATTCGTCCAAATTCGCCGCATTCCCTCTCGGGGAAGATGCTGATCCTGTATCCGCAGAGCTGATTTTGTCGGCGCCGGAATCGGCGAGTTCCCTGGCGCTGCTATACGACGTCAGCCGCGAAATCACTTCCATTCTCGACCGCGAGGAATTACTGAGGCGCGTGGCGCAGCGCGTCAAAAAAATCGTCAACTACCATCTTTTCAGCGTGATGCTCTGGAACGAGAACGCGCAGCTTCTCGAGAGCATTTTCGGGTTGCGCTATGGAGATGCGATTCCGACGCGTCTTCGCCTTCCGTTGCATCACGGAATCACGGGAACCTCCGCGGGCGAACGTCGCGCGATTCGCGTCGCCGATACGCTGAACGATCCGCGGTACGTGCAGATGGAAACAGAGTTGGTTGTGCGATCCGAGCTTGTCATCCCTCTTCTGTTGGGAGATCGCCTCATCGGTGTGCTCGATTTGGAAAGCACCGATCCGAACGCGTTCACTGAAGAACATGAGCGCATGCTCGCGACGCTTGGTTCGTACATCGCAATCGCGCTCGAAAATGCGCGCTTGTATGAAGAGGCGCGGGAAACCGAGCGACGCTTGCAAGCAGATCTCGCGACGGCTCGCGAAATTCAGCGCAGCTTGTTGCCAACCGGCGCGCGCGAAGTTCCGGGACTCGATCTCGCCGCAGCATACGTTCCGGCGCGCGAACTTGGCGGCGACTTCTACGATTTTCTTCCGTATGGACAAGGTCGCCTCGGAATGGTTTTAGGCGACGTATCGGGAAAAGGCACGGCGGCGGCGCTATTTGCTTCGCTCGCAATCGGGATTATTCGCGAGCACATCGTGGATCATCCTTGCCCACCTGCCGAAATGCTCTCGATGCTGAATACGCGGTTGTACGCGGCGCGGCTTGACAGCAGGTTCATTGCAACAACATTCGCGGTCTTTGATGCGGGCACGCGTCGGCTCACCGTGGGAAACGCAGGCGGTCCGTACCCTCTGCTGGTGCGCGATGGCGCGGTGCAATCGATTCGCGTGGCAGGAATACCGCTTGGGCTTTTTCCCGACACGCAATACGAAGAAGCTGTGCTGGATTTGGTGCCGGGCGACCTCTTGCTGTTCGCGTCCGACGGAATTATGGAAGCTTCGAATGCGGAGCTGGAGGAATTTGGCTTCGATCGGCTCAGCTCGGTGCTGAGCGCGCTCTCACCGCGCCAGAATGCCGATCAGATCGCGAATTCGATTCTTTCGGCCACCGACGACTACAGCGGAGTTGGCACCGCGCCGTTCGACGATCGCACGCTGCTGGTGCTTCGCGTGATGGATCACAACTCGACGGACTTCTCGAAACTCCCGATCATTTACTAAAAATTATTCGATTTAGCGCGAAGGGGGATCGGCGGCAGCAGAGCCGCTCGTGGAAGTATCTGCCGGCTTCGCCGGTGAAGACGTCGTGGGTGCAGTCGACACGGGTGAAGACGACGCGGACGAAGCGCCTGCCGTCGAACCGTCGGACGCTTGCTGTGGCGCGGTTTCGCCTCGAAGCACAGAGAGCCACTGCTGCCGCACCAGTGTGAACTCCTGCCAATTTTTCTTCGCAATCGGATCGGATGGCGGGAGGCCGAGCTTCTCGAAATTCTTGTATTGCCCACGCTGCAAAATGCGGAAATCCAAATGCGGACCTGTTGATAGTCCCGTGCTGCCGACTAAGCCGATGGTCTTGCCGATTTCGACGTGCTCGCCCTGATGCACAAACATGCGCGACAAGTGCAGATACATGGTCTGGTAGCCATCGGAATGGGCGATCTGCACCATGTTGCCTTCGCCACCCTTGCGTCCGGCGAATTCCACCCGACCGGCTCCGATGGTTTGCACGGGCGTTCCGACAGGCGCGCCGTAGTCCGTGCCCATATGCGGGCGGAACAATTTCAAAATCGGATGGTAGCGCGACTTGCTGAAGTGTGACGTGACCGTCGCGGAAAATTTCAGCGGCGAGTGGAGAAACGCGCGCTGGAGCGATTTGCCGTCCGCGGAGTAATAGCCGGGATGTCCAGCATCGTCGTGAAACAGCAACGCTTGGTATTTTTTGTCTTTGTTGTCGTATTCGGCGGCTAAGATTTTTCCGTAACCCGCCGTTTTGCCGTCGGCATATTTCTTTTTTTCCAAGACCATACGAAAGGTGTCGCCCTTTCGCGGGTCGGTGTAAAAGTCGAGATCGTAAGCAAAAATTTGCGCAAGACGCATCGCGAGTTCTGGCGACTCACCGGCTTGAGCGACCGCTTTGAAAAGCGAGTCGTTGATCTTCCCGGTGACGGAACTGACTTCGGTCTTCGATGGGACAGGCTTTACTTCGGCGGAAAATTTTCCTTCGGGTGCGGGAACAATCGTCAGCATTCGATCGAGATCGATCCGATA
>JAFAZL010000863.1 GCA_019239815.1 Acidobacteriota bacterium | reverse complement strand
TTGAGAACAATTTCGCCGAATTGCTTTTCCTGAGCAAGTCCAATCGCCTGGAGTTTTACCATTTCCAGGACGGCGAGAAACGCGACGATCATCGCATGTCGCGAGGGGCAAGCCTCAAAGAATTCGATCAGGCGAACGGAGTTGTCGTCGCTGGCGAGGATCTGAGCGCGAAGCTGCGCCATCATCTCGGCGACGGTGAATGTCGGGTGTTTGAGGTCGATGCGCGCGACTTCTTTGCGGCGTTCCAGGACCTGCTGGAAGACTTTGACCAGATCGACGAGGGAAACGACGAGTTCGCCTTCTGTGCCTTCGTCGTTGTAGAGCGATTTGTCGGGCTTGGACCAGACGTTTTCTTCGATTTGCTGCTTTTGATAGAGGAGCTGGGCGGCGTTTTTGAATTTTTCGTGCTCGACGAGGCGCTGCACAAGTTCGGCGCGGGGATCGGAGGCCTGCTCTTCGGGAGATGCGAGCGGGTCGGGCGGGAGCAGCATCTTCGACTTGATGTAGATCAGCGTGGCGGCCATATAGATGAAGTCGGCCGAGACGTCAACGTTCAACTCTTCGAGCTTGTGGAGGTAGTCGAGGTATTGCGAGGTGATTTTGGAGATTTGAATGTCATGAATGTTCATCTCCTGCTTCTTGATGAGGTCGAGCAGGAGGTCGAGGGGGCCCTCGTAGGTCGGGATCGTGATCTTGTACGGTGATGCCATTTTTAGTTGCTGTTACCCGATGCTATATCATTGCGTTTCTTGTCCCAACCGAAAACGGCCTCGCGAACGCGAGACATTGTTGCTTGTGCTTCGGCTCGAGCTGTTTTAGAGCCGGCGTCGATAATTTCAAGGACGCGCGCTGGATGCTTTTCGTATTCGAGACGGCGTTCGCGGACGGGGGCGATCCACTGGATAAGATGATCGGCCAATTTTGATTTGCATTCAATGCAGCCGATGCCGGCTGTGCGGCAACCGTGAGCGGCCCAATCGAGCGTTTCCTGAGGTGAGAAGAGCTTGTGCCAGTCGTAGACGGGGCAGACGTCGGGATTGCCGGGGTCGGTGCGACGCTTGCGGGCGGGGTCGGTCACCATGACCTTTGTTTTTTTGCGGATGTCGTCGTCGGGTTCGGAAAGGGTGATGGCGTTGCCGTACGACTTGGACATTTTGCGGCCGTCTAGACCGGGGATGCGCGGCGTCTTGGTGAGCATCACATCGGGCTCAGTCAATACCTGAAAAAATGGAACTTTGTGGTTAGCAAGCAGCGATTGACGCTCGTCGTACGGAAGCATTCGAAGTTGGAACTCGGCTGCGGCCTGTGGTGAAAGATTGCCCTGGGCCGGAAGCCTGTGTTTCAAGCCCTTGAGGATCGCTTCAGCGGCTCCCTTTTCCGCATTTTTCCAATCTTCTTTGCCGAAGAAGACCATGAATCGCCGGACGATTTCGCGGCTTAGTTCTACGTGACTGACTTGGTCTTCGCCCACGGGCACGAATAGCGGAATTTCTTCTTTGCTGTAGATGACGATGTCGGCGGTCTGAAGGCACGGGTAGCCAAGGAACCCGTACATGTGGAGATCTTTATTCGTGACATTCTCTAAGGCTTCTTTGTAGGTGGGGACGCGCTCGAGCCAGCTGAGCGGAGTGACCATCGAAAGCAGCAGATGAAGCTCGGCGTGTTCGGGGATCAGCGATTGCTGAAAGATAACGGATTTTTTCGGGTCGAGGCCGGCGGCCAGGTAGTCGGTGACGATTTCGATTGTGTTTTGGGCGACCTGCGAGGTGTCGGCGTAATCGCTGGTGAGCGCGTGCCAGTCGGCGATGAAGTAGAAGCAATCGTATTCGGGGTCGTTCTGAAGGCGGACCCAGTTTTGCAGTGCGCCGAAGTAGTGGCCGATGTGCAGGCGTCCGGTGGGGCGCATGCCGCTGATTACGCGCTTCTGTTTCGACCGTGGCTCGCTGACCAATTGCTCCTCTTCTATCGGCTTGCTCTTACGCGCTTGATCGATTGAGATCCTTCGGCGGCTGCGGACCGCCTCAGGATGACAAACAGGTTTCTATTTCTTCACAAACCTAACTCGCGAGCGATGATCACGCGCTGAATCTCGCTCGTGCCTTCGTAAATCGTCATGACCCGAGCGTCGCGATAAAGGCGCTCGACGTCGGTCTCGCGCGAATAGCCGACGCTGCCGTGAATCTGCACAGCTTTGGCGGCGACGCGATTGGCCATCTCGGTGGCGTATAGTTTCGCTTTGGATGCGGCGCTTCCCATGCGACTGCCAGAATCTTTCAGCCACGCAGCGTGAAGCACGAGCCCGCGCGCGGCTTCGATTTCGGTTTGCATGTCGGCGAGCATCCACTGGATGGCCTGAAACTCGGCGATGTTTTTGCCGAAGGCGCGGCGCTGTTTAGCGAAGGCTGCAGCGGCTTCGAGCGCGCCTTGCGCGACGCCGACGGCTTGCGCGGCGATGCCGATGCGGCCGTTGTCGAGTGCGCTGAGAGCGATCTTGAGTCCTTGGCCTTCTTCGCCCACGCGATTTTCGACGGGGACTTCGCAATCGTTGAGAACGATTTCGACGGACGGCGAGGAGTGCTGGCCCATTTTTTCTTCGTGGCGGCCGATGCGGAAGCCTTTGAATCCGGGCTCGACGAGAAAAGCGCTGATTCCATTCCCGCCGGCGTCGGGGTCGGTCTTTGCGAAGACGATGAAGACATCAGCGACGCTGCCGTTGGAGACCCAGGTTTTCGTGCCGTTAATGACATAGG
This sequence comes from Acidobacteriota bacterium, assembly GCA_019239815.1. Next base: position 4,890 of record JAFAZL010000863.1, on the reverse strand, counting down.
GTACGTCGGCTGCGGCGCTTGCCGGGCGCGTCGCGCGAGCCTGAAGTCCGGCGGCGTCGGACCCTGCTTGCGGCTCGGTAAGGCAGAACGAGCCGAGGATTTCTCCCGTCGCGAGGCGATGTAAGTACTTTTTTTTCTGTGAGTCGGAGCCGAAATTGAGCAGCGGAACCTGCACGGCGGAGTTTGTGACGCTGAGCGACGTGGCCATCGCGGCGTCGATGCGCGCAACTTCTTCGATCATCAGGACATAGGAAACCGCGTCGAGACCCGGGCCGCCCCATTCTTCGGGCATGAGCATGCCGCAGCAGCCAAGTTCGGCGAGTTTTTGGATTTCAGCGGCGGCGAATCGACCTTCGCGATCTCTCTGTTTCACCGAGGGCCGCACTTCGTTTTCCATGAACTGGCGGACGGTGTCGCGAATCAGTTTTTGATGGTCGTTGAGGGAAAAATCCATCGTTTGTTTGGGTACGAACGATGCTACCACGAGGCGGAAGGTTCCCAACGAGCGAATGTTTTGCTGGTGTGGATTTTTTCGGCGAGTGCGGCGCGCGGATCTATGAGCTTTTGTTGTTGAGGCGGTCGGTGATGGTGATGACGGTCGCGAGGCCAACCGAAATGATGATGGCACCGATCACATAGCGCCACGCGGAGCCTTCAGGAAGACGGCCAACGGCGACTCTGTCTGCAGACCAGAGGATGAGAACGAGCGCCGCGATACCGAGCGCGCGGAGGATCGCCGGGAATTTGCTCTCGCGGGGAGGGTCCCGCTGAGCGTCGGGCGCTTGAGGCATGAAGTTCTGACGCCGCTAGAGCTTGAATAGTTCGCGGAGGCGCTTCGTCTGGACGCGACTTACTGGGATCTCGCTTTGCTTCTTGTCGTCCATCTTGAGCATATAGCTGGATTTGAACCAGGGTACGACTTCCTTGATGTGATGGATGTTGACCAGATGCGAGCGATGCGGCCGCCAGAAGGTTTCGGAGTCGAGCGCGGCGTGGAGTTCTTCAAGCGTGCGGTAGTTGGATGTGCCTTCTACGTCGCGGCCGACGATGGAGATAAGTCCATCGTCGATTGAAGCGAAGATGAGGTCTTCGGCGGCGACGAGCAGGAGGCGTTGGCCGGACTTCACAAGAATTTTCGCTGGCTGGATGCTTTGCTTCGTGTTGCCGTTCAACTGGCTGACGAGCTGTTCGAGGCGCTCGGTAGTGCTGGTTTGGGTCTCCATGACTTTGCGCGCACGCTGGATCGCCTTGGCGATGCGGGCTTTGTCGAATGGCTTGAGCACGTAATCGACGGCGTTTACATCGAACGCTTGAACTGCGTAGTGGTCGAAAGCCGTGGCGAAGACGACGTGAGGCACTTTCATCTTCCGCTCGACAAGTTTACGGAGAACACCGAAGCCGTCGAGGCCGGGCATCTGGACGTCGAGGAAAACGAGGTCGGGCGAATGTTCTTTGATGAGGTTGACGGCGTCCACGCCGTTCTTGCCCTGGCCAATGATGTTGATCTCGGGAAAGGCTTTGAGCAGGTAAGCGAGCTCGTCGCGAGCCGGCTTTTCGTCGTCGACAATGATCGTGTTAATGGACATGCCCCTGTGTCTTGAGTATAGGTGGCGCCGGAGCGGACGGCAATCGCATCGCGATGGGTGCGGCGTCGCGTGATGCTGGTCGGCTTTGTGAGCTTTGAGACCGCTGCTAAGATTGCAGCGAACAACATCGACTGAGGGATTATGGCTGCGAAGAAAGCGAAGCGGGCGGTGCGCAAGGTAGAGGCGAAATCCGCTTCGGCTAAGGTTGTTAGCAGCAAGATTGTATTCAAGGGGAAAGTCTTTTCGGTGAAGCGAGATGAAGTGGTCGAGCCTTTCGGCGTGAAGGCGACGCGCGACGTGATCGCGCATTCGGGCTCGGTGGTGGTAATGCCGGTGCTCAACGACGGGAAGATTGTTTTGATTCGGCAGTATCGGTATGCGGCGCGGCAGTATCTGTGGGAATTGGTCGCGGGGCGGATCGATGAAGGCGAGAACGTGAAACAGGCGGCGTCGCGGGAGTTGATCGAAGAGACTGGGCTGCGTGCCAAGAAAATGCGCCAGTTCCTTGATTTCTGGCCGAGCCCTGGGTTTTTGGAAGAGCGGATGTTTGTGCTGCTCGCGGAAGGCGTGACCGAGGGTGTTGCCGAGCCCGAGGAGGACGAGAAGATTGAGACGAAGGCGTTTACTCGCGCGGGACTGGAGAAGATGCTTCGGGACGGAACGCTGCGCGACGCAAAGACTATCTCGAGTTTGCTTTTCTATTTTCGATTCATGGTGTGACCCTGCGCTCGACCCGATTCGTTCGACTGCTCTATTCCCTCACAGTTGCTCTCGGCGCGTTCTTGCTGTTTCTCCTCGAGCCGCTGTTCGCGAAGATGATTCTTCCGCGATTCGGCGGGTCGGCAGCGGTGTGGTCGACCTGTCTCGTGTTCTTTCAATCGGCGCTGCTGTTGGGCTACTACTACGCCGATGTTTTGAGCCGCCGCCTAAGCGCGGCGACGCAAACTTCAACGCACATAGCGCTGCTGGTTGTTAGTCTCGGGCTTTTGCCGGTCGCACCGCACGCGGTGCTAAATTCAATCAGTTCGTATCATCCGGCGTTTCACATCTTAGTTTTGCTGACGGCATCGATTGGCCTCCCATTTGTCTTGCTCAGCGCGACAAGCCCCCTGGTTCAAGCCTGGAAGTCGCGGATGGATGCTGCGCCGTATCACCTGTTTGCGATTTCGAATTTCGCTTCTTTCGTTGCGCTGTTGAGCTTCCCATTCTTGATTGAGCCGCGCATATCTTCACATCGGCAGGCACAGTTGTGGTCGACGCTGTATGCAGTGTTTGTGGCGGTGTGTTCAGTCACGGGTTGGATGTCGAGGCGAGAGGAGACAGGCTTCGAGTCGACGGTACCTCGCGAGGTGCAAGTGGATGCTGTTGCTGACGTTCACGATGCTTCCAGCAAGCCGGAGTCGTTGCCGTCACGTGTTTGGATCCTGTGGCTTGCCTTATCTGCTTGCGGCTCGGTCTTATTGCTGGCCACTACGAACCACCTCACCGAAGACGTCGCTCCGGTTCCGCTCCTGTGGGTCTTGCCGCTCGCCTTGTATCTCCTAACGTTCACGATGGCATTCGCGCGTCGAAGTTTGTATTCGCGATGGCTAATGGTCCGGATCATCGGCGTGATGCTCGCGAGCCTTGGATATGCGATTTACGATCCGTCGTTCACGGAATCGGTGCAGGTCGCAGTGCCATTGTTCTGCCTGGGGTTATTTGTGTGCTGCCTGTTCTGTCACGGCGAACTGGCACGGCTTCGACCAGCCCCGGAGCAACTGACCACGTTCTATCTCGTTGTTGCAGCCGGAGGCGCGCTCGGAGCGGTCTTGGTCGGGTTGATTGCTCCGCTGTTATTCGCGGCGACGTATGAATTTCCGCTGGCGTTGTGCTTTACGGCACTGGTCGCGGCCGCGGTGCTATGGGACACGGGCTGGACTTCCCGCGCATTTTGGACGGTCGGAACTGCAGCGCTTGTGGCGGTGCTTGCGTATCACGTCCACGCCTACGAAAAGAATTCCATTCTCGTAGTGCGGAATTTTTATGGCGGGTTGCGTGTGCAATTGCATCAGGACTGGCTCAAGCGCCCGTATCGCACGCTGTATCACGGAATGATCGAGCACGGAGCGCAGTATATCGATTCCCCTAAGAGCGCCGATCCGACGACGTATTACGCGAGGAATTCGGGAGTCGGGCTTGCGCTCGACTTCTTGGGTCAGTATCCCCGGCACATCGGGGTTGTTGGGCTCGGCTCAGGAACGATCGCAGCGTACTCCCGACGCGGCGACGTACTGCGCTATTACGAGATCAATCCGCTGATCGTGCAAATTGCGAACAACCAGTTCTCTTATCTCCAGAACGCCCGTACAAATGGTGTCGACCTCGCAATCCGGATAGGCGACGCGCGGCTTTCTCTGGAAGCCGACGATGCCGAGCACTTCGACGTGCTTGTGATCGACGCTTTCTCAGGCGACGCGATTCCGGTACATCTGCTCACACGCGAAGCCGTCGCGCTGTATCTTCGAAGGCTCAAGTCCGATGGAATTCTCGCGATCCACACGTCGAATACGTACCTCGATCTAAATCCCATCGTGAAGCTGCTAGCGGACGACGCGGGGTGCGAGTCGCGTTTAATTTCAAATATCGACGATCAGCGAAAGCTCGTCGACGCCGCCGACTGGATGCTTCTGACGCATAATCAGGATTTCTTACTGAAGCTCGACGAAACGACCCTGCAGGACTCGATCGACATGCCGCGCGAATTACGAGTCTGGACGGATGACTACAACAACCTGTTCCAGATTTTGCGGCCTCTAAAGTTCCTAAACAAGGGAGCCGGCTGAATTTTCAGAACAACTGGATCGTGATATCGCTTTTGGGCCGTTCGAAACGATGTGTCAAACAGCTTCGATTGTGTTCTCGGTTTCCCAACCAACCTTTTCCTCCATCGCGAAATCACGAAGATATAGCGCACTTTCATAGGAACGTAAAAAATGCGATTTCTCCAAGCAGAATGCGACAGAATTCGACTAACTTTTCTTGAATTATTTTCCGGGCTTCCCGCGAAGCCATCAATTCGCGCGGCTCTTATCTAAACCGTTTAATACTGGGAAAAATGACATGCTTGTTTTACCAACCGGCGTCTTTGTTCCCTTGACTGGTGGTTGTTTTCTGCTTAGACTCCGCGGCATTTAAATTCCGAGGGCCGCGCACTTTGTGTGCTTGGCCGCAGTCCGTTAGGTATTTAAATCTGCGTTTGTCTTTCACGGGAGGGGAATCTCGGTGCGAGGAACGGTAAAGTGGTTCAATAATTCGAAAGGAT
>JAFAZL010000059.1 GCA_019239815.1 Acidobacteriota bacterium | reverse complement strand
CCGCATTTTGCTCTCGCGCAAACACTGAAAGCTCACTCCGGATGGGTCAGCAGTCTCGCTTTCAGTCCAACTGGAAAACTCGCCTCTGCCAGTTGGGATCGCACCGTAAAATTTTGGGACCTCTCCACCGGACGCGAAGTCCGCGCTGTCGACAACAAACTGAAACAAGTTCAAGCCGTTGCCTTCACTCGCGATGGAAAGCTCCTCGCTGCCGAGGACGCCAGTGACACCGTCATCATCTTCGACACTTCCACCGGCCAGACTATCCGCGAGTTACGCACCGACAAAACCGTCCCTTCCGTCGGCATCAGTTGGGTCTACTCCATCGCCTTCAGCCCCGACGGCCGCTGGCTTGCCTCCGCGGTCGACGACAAAACCGTTCGCATCTGGGACGTCACCACCGGCACAAAAATCCGCGACCTCACAGGCCCTCGCCGCCCGGTCGTCTATGCCGCCTTCAGCCCGGACGGCGAACTCGTCGCTACCGGCAACGATGAGAAATCGATTCAGATCTGGAACATCGCATCCGGCGCACCCACAACCACCCTCTCGGGCCACAAAAAAGTGATCAACGCCGTCGCCTACAGCCCCGATGGAAAACTTCTCGCTTCCGCAAGTGCCGACAAAACAATCCGTCTGTGGGATGTCACCACCGGCAAACACATCCGGACGCTCACCGGCCATCAAGCCGCTGTCAGCAGCATCTCCTTCAGCGCCGACGGTCGCTGGCTCGCCTCCGGAAGTTGGGACAAAACCGTCCGCATCTGGAACGTCGCCACCGGCAGAGATGAGCAAACGCTCCACCCCGAAGCGCGCGCAATTTACTCCGTTACGTTCGACCCGCACGATCATTGGCTCGCCGCCGGCAGCGAAGACGGCGGCATCGAGATTTGGCAGTGGAACGGCGCGGCAGCTTCGAACCAAAGCTCGGCGACACCGTAAGCAGTGCATTCGCCACGCTCGTTCAAAAAGCCTTCGTCGGCGGAAACGCCGGCAAGCATTTAAATATCGGCCCCCAGCCACCGAAGGAGAGAGGATGAGATGCACAATTTCACGCGCGTCTTTCCGGCTGGGGTTGTTCGTGGTTTGCTTGGAATGTTGTTTCTATCGCTCGCCTTGACCGGCAGCGTGAAAAATACCTCGGCGCAAAGTCTCAACTGGGAAGGACAAAACGGCATCTTCGTCACGCCGCTCGCCTACAGCGTCCCCGGAAAGCAAAACGGCTTCGACCTGCCGGCAGTCTCCTACCACTTCGTCGATGCAGGCTCGGTGCTCGGCGACTTCCATCAAATCTCAATCACAGAAGGCGCATACGATCGATTCGAATTTGGCTACACCCGCAATATCCATCAGGACGGGAGCAACCCGACTCTTAGTCCCCTCTGGGGCAGCGGCTTCAACGTCTTTCACGGCAAAGTCGCCGTTCTCAAAGAAGGTCGGAAAATCCATCCCGCAATCTCCGTCGGCTTCGTCGCCCGCACTCAAGTCCGAAACATCAACGGCGCAATCGAGAACAAAAACACTTCGAGCGGCGACTTTTATATTGTCGCGACGAAGACCGTAGACCTTCGCCACCTTCCTCTGGTCTTCAACGCGGGATTCAAAATGACCAACGCCTCGATCCTCGGCCTCGCCGGCAATGCGCCCGGCTACCAGGGACGTTTCTTCGGCGCCGCCGCCTTCGCACTGAAAGGCCCCGGCCGCAGCACCATCCTCATCGGCTCCGAAATCCTCCAGGAACCGCGCCGTGTCGAGGATCTCCCCGGCGTCGTCATCCCAACCACAGTCACCTACGCCGTCCGCATCATCCCCGGCGGCGCCTTGCCCATCCACGGATGGAGCGCCGAAACTCCGCGCCTCACCATCGACTTCGGCCTTCTCCAAGCCGCCGGCAACGTCGCCCCCGGCCTCAACCTCGACGCCCGCAACCGCTTCGCCTTCGGCATCTCCTACGGCTTCTAACCCAAGCCACACCGTGCAAATCACTTAGCACATCGCGCAACACAACGTCTGCCCAGCGATCCGTCTTCAGGTTGCCGACCGCGCCGCGGCTCAACGTTGATACCGGTGCATGAGTCTTCATAGAGGCGTCACCTCTAGCACGCCCATGCACAGCGTCAGCACAACCATCCAATTTTGTCATCCCGACCGGAGCAGCCCGGCGCCTTTTCTTCGCGTTCACTTCCCGTGAACGCGCCGGGCTGCGAAGCGGCTTCATCTCAGCCCGAAGAAAATCACCGGCACTTGCGTCTTCCCTCATCCCAGTCTGTAATCTTTCTGTCACATAGCACACATCACCTTGACGTCAACATACAAAATCCGTACACTCTACCCGTAGGCAACTACGTCTAAGCCGTCTCTTCCCCCCAAATTTGCAAAAAGCGAAACGAAAGCGAATTTTGAAGTCTCTTAATTCGCTGCATCCAAAGAATTTGCACACTCTTTTTTTAAGCTCATCTGCAAGCCCAAGCATAAAAACAGCTTGCGCACTCTTTGGAAAACAACGGGGGGTATACCCCTAAAAAGCTCCCATTTAGGGGATCGATCAGACTAACGCACGACGAAGTCGCGATCGATGAGTGTTTGGCCAAACAAAGGGGGAAATCGGCCAGCGGCGCGACTAGTAGCGGGGTACCTTGGAATCAACCTCAA
>JAFAZL010000859.1 GCA_019239815.1 Acidobacteriota bacterium | reverse complement strand
CGCGTCGACGGTGCCACCCAGAATCCATTCTGCAAAGAGCACGATCCCAACCAACGCCTGCACGCATCGTAAGCCTAACTGCTTCCTGCTTCGACCAAATCGCGTAAGACTTGACGTTCTAAGAGGACACTCATGATCCGCACTATTCTTTGTGTTTTAAGTCTGGCCGCCGCCCTCACGCTTCCCGGCCCAGCGGCCTATGCGCAGTCACAAGCAACGTCACAATCCGGCGCCAGCGAAAAACCCGCTTACCTCAACCCCGACCTCCCCGCCGAACAGCGCGCCGCCGATCTCGTCCGCCGCATGACGCTCGAAGAAAAAGTCACCCAGCTCGTCAATCAAGCCCGCGCCATCCCTCGCCTCAACATCCCCGCCTACGACTGGTGGAGCGAATCCCTCCACGGCGTCGCCGCCAAAGGCATGACTTCGTTCCCAGAGCCCATCGGCCTCGCCGCCACATTCGACGCCCCAGCCATCCACGAAATGGCCATCGCCATCGGCACCGAAGGCCGGATCCATCACGCTCAATCCGTCCGCGCCGGCCACAGCGACATCTTCGAAGGCCTCGACTTCTGGGCGCCCAACATCAATATCTTCCGCGATCCGCGCTGGGGCCGCGGCCAGGAAACCTACGGCGAGGATCCCTTCCTCACCGGTCGCATGGGTACCGCCTTCGTCACCGGCATGCAGGGCGACGACCCGCGCTACTACCGCGTCATCTCCACTCCAAAACATTTCGCTGTTCACAGTGGCCCCGAATCGACGCGCCACAAAGCCAACGTCGACGTCAGCAAACACGACGAGCTCGACACCTATCTCCCCGCGTTCCGCCAAGCCATCACGCAAGGCAAAGCCGGCTCCATCATGTGCGCCTACAACAGCATCAACGGCGAACCCGCATGCGCCAGCACGTTCCTCCTTGAAGATCAGCTCCGCGACAAATGGAAATTCAAAGGCTACGTCGTCTCCGACTGTGGCGCCGTCGTCGACATCTTCAACGGTCATCACTTCAAGCCCACCCAAGCCGAAGCCTCCGCCATCAGCCTCCATCGCGGCATGGACAACGAATGCGCCGATTTCGACAAGGTGGAAGACGATCACGACTACAAGGCGTATCTCGACGCCGTGAGAAGTGGCGCACTGAAAGAGGGCGACATTGATCAGGCGGTCACCCGCCTCTACACCGCGCGCATCAGGCTTGGGATGTTCGACCCGCCAGATATTGTTCCGTACAGCCACATAGACGAGAACCTGCTCGACGGCCCTGCGCATCGCGCGCTCGCGCACAAACTCGCCAACGAATCGATGGTCCTGCTCAAAAATAACGGCATTCTCCCGCTCAAACTTCCGGGCCCGGGACTCAAGATCGCCGTCGTCGGCCCACTCGCCAGCCAAACCAGGGTTTTGATGGGCAACTATAGCGGCAGCCCGACCCATGCCACTTCCGTTCTCGACGGACTGAAAGCGGAATTTCCGACCGCAAAAATCAATTACGTCGAGGGCACGCAATTCCTGAGCAAGAACGCAACAGAGGTGCCAACGTCGCTGCTGAGCGTTGATGGAAAATCGGGTGTTCGGACCACGTATCTCGCCGGCAGCGCATTTTCAGCAGTCGATCCGGGCGAAACACCACCTCCCGTGCTCGCAACCCGTATCGATCCCGCATTCGGAACCCTATCTAGCCCCCGGCCCTCGGAAATCGAAGGCAAGAAGTCCGTCTTCATCAGCTCCGAAGCGACACTCACTCCGACAGAAACCGGCGATTATTATCTTGGATCGCGCTGCAATGGTTTCAACGTCGTCACGCTCGACAATAAGGTTATCGTCCTCTCGTATTCTGACGCGGGCGTCGAAACCAAACTCGCTCGGGTTCACCTCGATCGTGGAAAATCGTATGCCGTCAAGGTTTCCTACCGGATTCCGGACTCCGACCCCAAAAATCCATCTGCATCCGCGCCGCAACTTGTCTGGACCAAATTCGATCCGCACCCCGCGCCCGAAGCCATTGCAGCAGCGAAATCCGCCGACGTCGTGATTGCCGTCGTCGGCATCACCAGCGAGCTCGAAGGCGAAGAAATGCCCATCAATGAGGAAGGTTTCGCAGGCGGCGATCGCACCAGCCTCGATCTGCCAAAGCCCGAAGAAGATTTGGTGGAAGCCGTCGCCGCAACAGGGAAGCCGCTCATCGTCGTCTTGATGAACGGCAGCGCACTCAGCGTGAACTGGGCCAGCCAACACGCAGACGCAATTCTCGAATCATGGTATGCAGGCGAAGAAGGCGGCGCCGCCATCGCCGAAACCATCTCCGGCAAGAACAATCCCGCCGGTCGCCTGCCGGTCACCTTCTACACCGGTGTCAGCCAACTCCCGCCGTTCGAAGACTACGCCATGAAAAATCGCACCTACCGCTACTTCGACGGCGCGCCGCTCTACCCCTTCGGCTACGGCCTCAGCTACACCACGTTCGGCTTCAGCGATCTGAAACTCTCAACTTCGTCGCTGAACGCAGGCGACCCGCTCACCGTCGAAGCCACCGTCTCCAACAAAGGCAAAATCCCCGGCGACGAAGTCGCCGAACTTTATCTCAGTTTTCCGAAGGTAGCCGGAGCACCCAACATCGCGCTCCGCGGATTCCAGCGCGTCCACCTCGACCCCGGTGCCTCTCAAAAAGTCGAGTTCACTCTCGACCCGCGCGACCTCAGCATCGTCACCGACTCCGGCGCCATCACCGTAGCCGAAGGCGACTACGTCATCTACATCGGCGGCGGCCAGCCTCACTCCAACGCGGCCGGAATTGGCCAAACCTTTCGCGTCAATCCCATCGCGATGGAAGACCGCCGTCACATACCGATGCAAGGATTTCTAAAACTTCCCGAGTAGTCGCTCGCGCAGCCGCACGATTGCCCGCTCGGTCACGGTAATGTACGGGCGTAGCACTGCCGCGCCCCATGTCCGCAACATCGCTGCGTCAATCGCCCGTCTTCTGCTGCGTCGCCGCTCCCGGCATCAAATATTTATCAAACCACGCCAATATCCGATTCAGCCGATCCACCAAATGCTTCTCTTCATGAAAACCATGTGGCTCCCGCGGATAAACCACCAGTTCAGTTTCGACTCCATACCTCTTCAACCCGCGATACAGCTCCTGGCTCTGCCCCAACGGATCAATCGTGTCCGCATCTCCCTGCAACACCAGCGTCGGCGTCTTCACATCCTTAAAATGCACAAACGGCGAACTATTCAAAAATTTGTCCGGCGATTCCCACGGCGTCCCGAAAAACCACTCATCTCCCGCGGGATGATCCTCCATCCCGAATTCCGAAATCAGGTTCGCCATCCCCGCGCCCGACACCGCCACCTTAAACTCATTCGTCTGCGTAATCGCCCACTCCGCCATATAACCGCCGTACGACCACCCGCCAATCCCAAGGCGATTCCCATCCGCAATTCCCCGATCGACCAGGTCCTTCACTCCCGCCATCACATCCTTATAATCGCCGCCGCCCCAATCCGCTTTGTTCGCCTCCACAAATTTCTGCCCATATCCCACCGACCCGCGAATATTCGGATAGAACACGGCGTATCCACGTGCCGCCAGCAATTGCCCCCAAGTCTCGATCGAGTCCGACCATCTTCCCGTCGGCCCCCCGTGAATCAACGCCACAAGCGGCAATTTCGTCTTCGCATCCGCTCCCGGTCCACCGATCGGACGCAGCAGTGACGCTTCGATCTCCGTCCCATCAAACGATTTGTATTTGTAATATTCCGGCGTCGCCAGCTTGATCTGCTTCCAAGCATCGTTCACATGCGACACCTGTTTCGCCGCCGCGCCGCCCTTTTCGTTCCAGATCCACACTTCCGGCGGCGTTGTTCCCGTCTGTGCCACGTATGCGATCTCTCCGCTGCTCGAAATCGAAATCGCTCCCGTCGGCATCGGCGCCGCCGCCAGCTCCTGCAGCGATGCACTCGCATCAAACCGAATCAACTTGCTCTTGAATCCCTCCGCCGCAACCAGCACGACCGTTCCGTCTTTCTGCCACTCATACGCTTCCACCGGCCGGTCCAGACTCGCTCCCGTCAAGTTGTGCGCCGCAAATCCATTCACCGGCAGCAACTGCAAGTCATGGGGCTCCGGCCCATCTTCGCGAGACCCCACAAAACTGATCGTATTCCCCGCCGAAGAAACCTTGATCTCCCCAAACGGACCGCGCGGCGCCAGCAACATCTTCGTCTCGCCGCTCACCGCCATCACGGCATAAATCTTCTGCGTGAATTGATCGGACTCCGGATGCTCCGTCGCCTCCATCACAAGTTGTGTCCCGTTGTGCATCCACACGATTTGCCGCACATCCCAGCTCGGCTTCGTGAGTGCCTTCGTCTCTCCGTTTGCGACGTCCACAATCCAAAGCCGCCCGCGCTTATCTTCTTTGTCCACGACGTGCGCGTCGTCCTTATCCTTCTCTTTCTTCTCCTCCGCATCGCTCTTCGCATCCGGCGCGATGTACGCGATCCGCTTTCCATCCGGTGACCATTCAAATCCGCGCACCGCGTTCTTGCCCTTCGTCAACGCCACGCCTTCGCCGCCATCCCCGCGCATCAAATAAATTTGCTGTGCGTCGCCCCGATCCGACATAAACGCCAGTGTCTTTCCATCCGGCGACCAGCGCGGCCCGCTCTCCGATTTCTCCGAATACGTAAATTGCCGCGATCCTTCTTCCCCCGCCTCATGAATCCAGATGTGCCGCTTCCGATTCGACCCTTTCGCCGGCTCCAGAACCACAAACGCCAGCCGCTTCCCATCCGGCGAATACTGCAAATCCGAAATCCCGCGCAAATTGAGTGAAGCCTCCGGCGTCAACAAGTTCTTGTCAGCGTCGCCTTGAGCCGCGCCACGAGTCGGCGCTGAAAACAAAATCGCGCCACCGATCAGTGCGATCGCACCCACCCTCGCCAAGTCGCGGGTTTTTCCGCAAATTTCACGAAAATCGCTCCATCGCATCGCCACACCTATCCCCCGTCAGATTCACAACAAAACAACTCCGCAACTCTATGTGCGCCGTAGCGTCACGTCAATGTCGCGCGTCTGAGTGCATCTAAATCGCCTATAATTGCATAAGCGCCTCTGTTGCCCTTTTCGGGAGGTGGGTAGCCGTTCGGTGTTGGTCAGGAAGGATCGTCTTTCATGAACGCGCGAAATTTACCGGGATTCGTTCGGCTGGTCTTGGCGGGCACGGTCATCGTGCTCGCTGCCTATTGGGCCGGAGCCCGATACGGTCAGCATGAGCCACTCAGCGTCCAGGCCGTACGCCCGAACGCGACGACGCCCGGCGAACCTGGCGCGACCCCGAAACCGGGACCCGCGTCGAGCGAAGCGAAACCGACCCCAACGAGTCTGGCGCAACGCGATGCAATCCTGACCGACGACGAAGGCATCAACGTGAAGGTCTACCGCGCTGCATCGCCCGCTGTGGCTAACATTCTCACCAAAGCGACCGAATACGACTTCTTCATGGACCCCGTTCCGGTTGAAGGCGCCGGTTCGGGATTCGTGATCGATCAACGCGGATACATCCTGACGAATTTTCACGTTGTGCAGGAAGCCCAGTCGATCGAAGTCGTGCTCGGCGACCAGACCCGTTATCCAGGGAAATTTATCGGTGCGGACCAGCGCAATGACGTCGCTCTCATAAAGATCGATCCTAAGGGAAAACATATCACCGCTCTGCCGCTGGGTGATTCGTCGCAATTGCAAGTCGGACAAAAGGTCTTGGCGATCGGCAATCCATTCGGCTTTCAAAGCACGCTGACGACCGGCGTCGTCAGCGCGCTCGGGCGTACTGTGCAAACCAGCCAAACGACTCTGATCGACGAAGCGATTCAGACCGACGCGGCAATCAATCGTGGCAATTCCGGCGGCCCGCTGATCAACTCACACGGCGAAGTGATTGGGATCAACTCGGCGATTTACACTCCCTCGGGCACGACGGCCGGAATCGGCTTTGCGATCCCCATCAACACCGCAAAGCGCATTGCGAATGACCTCATCAACGAGGGTCGCGTGCACCTCGCGTTCATCGGCGTGCAAACTATTCCCGTTGGCGGCTCGCTGGCGCAAGCCCTGGAGTTGCCGGTCGAAGAAGGTTTGCTCGTGGAAAGCGCCGCAAAGGGCGGCCCCGCTGCAACTGCCGGCGTTCGCGGCGGAGATCGCGTCGTTATGGCCGGGATGCAGCGCATCGCGATCGGCGGCGACGTGATTGTCGCGATCGACGGCAGCAAGATCGCGAACACAATGGACCTGAGCGTTGTCCTGAATCGCAAGCGCCCGGGCGACACCGTCACCGTAACCCTCTATCGCAGCGGCAAAAAAATGGACATTCCCGTGAAACTAGGCGAGCGCACCGATAACCAGCGCCAGCAGTAACGAGTTCGCTTGGATAAGTTGTTCTCGCACTAAGACACGTTGTCATCCTGAGCGCTATCCGAAGGATAGCCGAAGGATCTCATCGTTCAGTCCAACTAGAACCGCGTCCTTCTACCTCAACTTCACTCCGGCACCTTTTGCAAAAAGCTCCGATCCTCCACCAAGATGCACCGCGACGCATCGGCCGCGGCCACATTCGCGATAGCATCGGGATCCTTCCCCAGCGCCTCCCGATATTTTTCGTACGCCGTCAGATTTGCAAACCGAATCAACGCGTATGCCACATTCGTTGGCCCCGCGAATTTTGTCGGCAAAAAATAGCCGATCAAATCCCCGCCGCAGCGTTTGATCGGTTCAGGCCAGTGCCGCGCGTATTGCTCGAAGTCCGCTGTCTTATGCAGGTCGATGGTGTAACAGATGCAGAGTGTGATCACGATCTCTCCTTCACTAACTTTGCGGCTCCTCCCAGCAGCCTACCTTCAAAAGTTGCGATGACGTTTCATCCTGAGGTGAAATGTCGCCGTGACCAGCGGCGCTACAATTTCCACTATGGAAACGAACACAAGTACCGCACAGCAACGCGTCGCTGCGATCGGCGAACTCTTTGGCGATCCGGCTCGCGCCGCAATCTTGGTGGCCCTGCTCGACGGCCGCGCACGTACAGCAGGTGAATTAGCCCTTGCAGGAAATATTTCCGCGCAGTCGGCGAGCGGCCATTTGGCCAAGCTCACCGCCGGCGGACTCCTAGCAATGCGAAGCCAGGGCCGGCATCGCTACTACGAACTGGCCAGCGCCGAGGTCGCGCACGCTCTTGAGGCGGCAGGTTCACTCGCGGCCCAGACCCCGAATCGCGGCGAAGCGCGTTACGCCGGTGCGAGGATGGGAGATTCAGATATTCGCATCGCCCGATCCTGCTACGACCACTTGGCCGGCATCGTTGCCGTCGATTTGACTCGACGGTTGGAATCTTTCGGCGCGATTCGCCCCAGCGGCGAGTGGGAATATGAGCTGGGACGAAATGGCGACGATTTCTTCGGCAACATCGGAGTCGACATCGACGCCGCGCGTCGTGGTCGAAGAGCATTCGCTCGCCGCTGCCTGGATTGGACCGAACGCAAACCTCACCTGGCAGGCGCTCTCGGCGCCGCACTCTTCGCCCGGCTCATCGATCTGGGTTGGGTGGCGCGAAAGCGCGAATCCCGCATCGTCCGCGTCACCCACCTGGGAGAAAGAAAGATCGCCGAACTCGGCCGCTAGCCAGTTTCACTATGAATGATTAGGTGTTCGGTGGAATAGTCGGTGTTGGTGGAATAACGGGTGTTGGGTGCCGCACCCTCCTGGTTTTAAGACGGTGCGGGTTTAGACGAATCCCATCCCGAACCATAACGACGGCCACCCTGTAGCCGCGGTCGTACCTCAGACCGCGGGTCTTTTCTCCTTCTCTACCTCCGCGAACGCCCCGTCCTCTGCGGTTAAATCTCCGTGCCTTCCATTCGAACGAAAAAGTACCTAT
Organism: Acidobacteriota bacterium; assembly: GCA_019239815.1. Next base: position 156 of record JAFAZL010000859.1, on the reverse strand, counting down.
TGACAAATGGTAACTACTGTGCTAAACTCCGCAGCGCGGAGAGTGAAAGCAGGTCAACGTGTCTCTCTCCGTCTCCCGTCCCTTCCTCGCCGCTGTCCTTCACGTCCTTAAAACGTCACCTACGTGCGCCTGTAACCGTCGCATTTTCGATTGCTT
>JAFAZL010000845.1 GCA_019239815.1 Acidobacteriota bacterium | reverse complement strand
GCACCCATCCGAGTGATAATTCCGAAGTGATCGTCAGCGCATGACCGCTCCCATCAAAAGCATCATCGTCGGCACCGCCGGCCACATCGACCACGGCAAATCCGCTCTCGTTGAAGCCTTAACCGGCACGCACCCCGATCGCCTCGCCGAAGAAAAGCGCCGCGGTATCACCATCGATCTCGGCTTCGCGTTCCTCGAAAAAAATGGCGTGCGCTTCGGCTTCGTCGATGTCCCCGGTCACGAACGCTTCGTCAGCAACATGCTCGCCGGAGCCGCCGGCCTCGATCTCGTGCTCCTCGTTATCGCCGCCGACGAATCGATCAAGCCGCAAACGCGCGAGCATTTCGAAATCTGCCGCCTTCTAGGCGTCAAACGCGGCGTCGTCGCGCTCACAAAAAGCGATCTCGTCGACGCCGACACCGCCGAACTCGCCCGCCTCGAAATCGAAGACTACGTGCGCGGCACATTCCTCGAAAAAGCCTCAATCGTTTCCGTCAGCGCAAAAACCGGCGCCGGTCTCACAGAACTAAAACGCGAGCTTCACGCCGCAGCAACGCAAGCCACCGGCAAAAATGCATCGCGCCCGTTCCGTCTCCCAATCGATCGTGCCTTCGCCATCAAAGGCTTCGGTGCCGTTGTCACTGGAACATTGATCTCAGGCAGCGTCGGCGCCGACGATCAAGTTGAGCTATTCCCATCGCGCCGGATTCTCCGCGTCCGCGGCGTCCAATCCGGTGGGAAGTCCGCCACGCGTGCGACAGCAGGCCAACGCACCGCCGTAAATCTCGCCGGTATCGAGCACACCGCCCTGAAACGCGGCATGTCACTCGTTGCACCGAATCGCTTTCGCGCTACAACGCGCATCGACGCCCGCCTGCAACTCCTGCGCTCCGCCGCGTCCCTCAAACATCGCGCCCGCGTACACTTCCACGCCAACACTTCCGAAACCATTGCCGAAGTCCACCTCTACAACGTGCGCGAACTCGCGCCCGGCGAATCCGCTCTAGCGCATCTCCGCCTCAGCGAAGAAATACTCCTCCTCCCCAGCGACCGCTTCATTATTCGCCAATTTTCTCCCGTCACCACAATCGGCGGAGGCACCATCCTCGACGCGCAATCACGCCGGCCATCAACGAAAGATGCCGCTCGCACCACATTCCTCGAGACCATCGAACGCGGCGATCACACCGAAATCCTCGCGGCGATGATCGACCGCTCACGCACCGGCATCCCCCAAGCCGAAATCGCCGCGCGTACCGGCTGGCTCGACCCGGAAATCCAAGCCGCAACCCAAAGACTAATCACCGCGAACCGCGCCAAAAACGCCGCCGAACCACCGTTGCTTATTTCCGCACCGCTCTACGACGACACACGCAAGAAAATCCTCGCCCGTGTCGAACAATTCCATCGCGCCAATCCGCTCTCTCCGGGCATCACCCGCGAAGATCTCCGCTCCGGCCTCGGCCGACTCGTGCGCCCCGAAACATTTCGCGCAGCGCTCACCGAACTCGCCGCTGCAAAGAAAATCGACGTGCAAGGTGAAAACGTAAAACCGCCGGGCGCCGCCATCCGCCTCGACACCGATGAGGCCTCCGCAAAATCCCAAATCGAGTCCGCCTTCGCCGAAGCCGGCCTCACCGTCCCCGCCGTAAAGGAAGTCTTAGCAAAAGTTCCCGTCGATGCAAAACGCGCCGACCAAATCCTCCATCTTCTCCTGCGCGACAAAATCCTTCTTCGCATTTCGCCCGAACTTGTCTTCCATCGCGACGCACTCGCTCATCTGAAAACGCGCCTCGCTTCGTATAAGAAAGAGAAGGGCGATCGCATCTCCGTCCCCGCATTCAAGGACCTGACCGGCGCCACACGCAAGTACGCGATCCCGCTGCTGGAATTCCTCGACCGCGAACGCATTACCCGCCGCGCTGGCGACGAGCGTGTTATCCTATAAGCTATCCGCTCAGTGAGCCGGTACCTTGCCGCAATCGTTCCCCTGCGCTAGAGTAAAAGGAAGCGCGCGAACAGGCAGGCCGCGTGGAGGTTGTTTATGGGTGAATTTAGTCCAATTCATTGGCTGATCGTGCTGGCAGTGATTCTGCTGCTGTTCGGCGGCCGCAAAATTCCCGAACTCGCCAAGGGCCTCGGCGAAGGCATCCGCAGTTTTAAGGAAGGCATGTCCGGTGCGGCTCACCCCACAAATCCGCCGCCAACCCAGACGAATCCCCCAGCAAGCCAGCCCGACGAACAAAAGAAGGCGTAGCTTTTCAAGGCTTCGACAAATCAAGAGATTCGAAAAGAGGCGCTTACCAGAGCGCCTCTTTTCATTTCCCACTCTGTGGGGTGCCGCACTCTTCTGGTTTTAGGAGGGTGCGGGTTCAGACGGAACCTCGCCCAGACCCAATCATTCGTCGCCAACCTCTTGACAAAACCTCAATTCCTGGTACACCAATCAAATACAGAATCCCGTTTCGACAATCGCCGACCCGAGTCGGCGTTTTTCATTTTAGGTCCGCTGTAAATGTCCTATTCTCAATGCATTGCGCACTCCTGTTTTCTGTATATCTCCAAGCATCACATTTTAAATGAGTTGCACACTCTTGCAGAAAACATAGGGGGTATGCCCCTCTTATTTCGAACGGAATAATTGAGAACGCGAAAAAGGTAGGCCTAAAAGAAGAGAAGCAGCTAGGCTTTGGAGCCTAACTGCTTCCCGGGGTGTGTCCTCGAAGTGGTTAGTTACAAGTATAGATGCGCCGCGCCGGCCTTGCGTTACTGTTCCGTGAAAATTTTTGAGATTTATCTAAAGCCTCTGAAATCAGCGGTGTGACATGACGTTTCAGATCCCGGCGGCGTCCGCGATCTCGGAGCGGTACCCCAGCTCCGTTAGCTCTCTCGCGAGTCGGGCCAGCGGCAGCCCAACCACGTTGAAGTAGCATCCCTCGATCCGGGGAATGAAGCGTCCAGCCCGACCCTGAATGGCGTACCCGCCAGCCTTATCGAACGGTTCGCCGGTCGCGAGATACTCCTCGATTTCGTCGGCAGTCAGAGTCGCAAAGTGCACCTGCGTTGCCTCGACGAAGCTGCTTCGCTCGACGTCCGGCAGCCGAATCAACGTCACCCCGGTGATCACCGAATGGGTCATCCCTGAAAGGGACTGCAGCATCTGCCTCGCATCTTCCGTAGTCCGCGGCTTGCCCAGAATCTGTGTCCCGATCTGCACCGCGGTATCCGCCGCGATCACGATCGCCGGCCCGACCGAACGCGCCGCAACCAACTCCGCCTTCGCGTCCGCCAGCCGCTGCACCATTGTCTCCGCCGGTTCGCCCGGAATCGGCGTCTCGTCAATCGCCGACGACACCACGGTGAACGCGTACCCGGCATCGCGCAGAATCTCCGCGCGCCGCGGCGACGCCGAAGCCAAAATCAGTTTCGTGCTCACGATAACGCCAGCCTACACCATGCCCGCCGCCGAAACACCCTGTGCCAAAGGTCAGGAGGCATCGTCACAAAACCGGTTGTCATCCTGAGCCGTCCGAAGGACGGTGAAGGATCTCAACGTTAACCAATGGCAGCCCTGCCACCAATCGTGCACGGAACTACAGGACGACGGATTCTTGGTACTCGCCGAATTGGCGGCGTAGCGTGTCGGAGATTTCGCCGACGGTGGCGTACGACTCGACAGCAGTAAGAATTGCGGGCACCAGGTTTTCGCCGCTGCTAGCGCGGCGCCCCAATTCATCGAGTGCTAATTTTGTGCGCGCAGAGTCGCGTTTTGCGCGCATCGCCTTGAGCCGCGCCACTTGATCCAGTTCAATTTGTGGATCGATGCGCAGCGTCGGCACCGGATTCTCTTTCTCCGCGACGAAATCGTTCACGCCCACGACGATCTGTTCTTTCTTCTCGACGGCGCGCTGAAATTCATACGCCGCCTTTTGAATTTCGCCCTGCACAAATCCCGATTCGATCGCGCGCAGCATTCCGCCCATCGCATCGATCTTCTCGATATAGCTGACTGCTCCACGTTCGATCTCGTTCGTCAAGGTCTCAATCGCGTACGATCCGGCAACGGGATCGATCGTGTTCGTCACGCCCGTTTCGTGCGCAATGATCTGCTGCGTCCGCAGTGCAATCAGCGCCGCATCTTCCGTCGGTAGCGCCAGTGCTTCGTCCAACGAATTTGTGTGCAGCGACTGGCATCCGCCCAGCACTGCCGCGAGCGCCTGGATCGCAACGCGCACAATGTTGTTCTCCGGCTGTTGCGCCGTAAGCGAAGATCCCGCCGTCTGCGCATGAAATCGCAGCAGCAGCGAACGGGGATCGCGCGCCGCAAATCGTTCCGTCATGATGCGCGCCAAGAGCCGCCGCGCCGCACGATACTTCGCGATCTCTTCCAGCAAATCGTTGTGGGCGTTGAAGAAGAACGAAAGCTGCGGCGCAAATTCATCGACGTTCAGTCCTGCGTCGATCGCTGCCTGCACGTACGCAATCGCGTTTGCCAACGTGAACGCGACTTCCTGCACCGCCGTTGAGCCGGCTTCACGAATGTGATAGCCCGAAATCGAAATCGTGTTCCACTTC
>JAFAZL010000800.1 GCA_019239815.1 Acidobacteriota bacterium | reverse complement strand
GTGGGAGTTGGTTAGCCATCCGGGTCATGTCGACCAAGCGCTAGATTCGGTGAAGACACGCCTTCGCGAAAGTCGTGTCAGAGAACTTGACTTGTTGACCTCCAAGGCAGCTTCAGAACTCCTCGATTCAGAAGGGATCGTCCGGATTTCGTACTGGGATCTCTGATTGGCAAGACATAGCGCGGCACCAAGCCGGTTCTGGGATGGTCGTCGGCAGCCAAAAACATGCACTCAGACGGTGAAATCGGCCCCGGGGCGCTCTGTGAGTTCGACGCAGTCGGAATTCGTTTCGTCAGCTCGCACCAAGGCCCCGATACATCGACGCCAAACTACCGGCGGCACAGACGTAATCGAATCCACGGTGTTTTCATCGGACGACTCTATACGATATGCCCCTGACAAACCGGCTAACCAGTAGATGCCGTCCGATTCGATCTCCGCTGCTACCCCGAATTCCCTTAGAGCCGAGCGTCCGACTCTCTCGCAGAGACCGTTGATTCGTCAGTCTTTCCAAAACCGTCTGGCGATGAGTCTTTCGGGAAACCCCGACAGAACCGCTCCGACCGCCGAGTGATTTGATGTCACTTGCGGCTTTCCAAAAGTCGGAGACTGTCCTTTCAGCAAAGGACCGTTTGTCGAAAATTTGAACTGTTTTTTAAGACGCGGGTTTCAACAACAACGGAGGAGCCTCAGGAACCCTCTGTGTTCGGCGGGGGTTTGGTTCAAGGATTCATACCGAGTTACACCTCAAACCTGGTTGGGATCTCACTCTCCCCACTCAAATGAAAGCATGGCTGCGCACGTCGCACCCTTTAACGATAGGTCAGTTTTGCCGTGCCGCCGGCCCTTCACAAATGGTAGCAGTGCCAGGACAAAATTCCCTTCGCCGTCTGCCTTCACATCCTGTCTTTTTGACTCATCGTATGATTTTGAGAAAAATGACAAGGTTTCATTGTCGACGTAACCTTTGGCTCGCATCAGGGCTAACTCGAAATGTGGTGTTAGCCGAATGACTTCCAAACTGCAAGTGCCACTGTTCGTGATGATTGGGTCGGGAACAATGCCGATAAAGATTTTTGTCTTCAAGTCGGAGGATACCAATGCCAAGCGAACAACCTCACCGGGCGTAGGAAAAAGAGTCAAATTGACGGGATCATCTTCTTTCTCGCCTCTGCACTGTTCTGACGTTTTGCCCGCGCACACGATCACGCCGTCGCGATTCAGACTTAAGCCTTTCATTTGCTCGTCAGGTTTGGCAGAGGTGATGGGCCAAGAGAGCAGAGAGTAGTTTTGGTCCCTAGGCGCACCGTCAACAAATAGATTGTAGGTGACTTTGAGTTTACCGTCTTGGGTTGAACGCGCGATCTCCCGGAGTTTACCGTTTGCACCCGGTGTTGAAAGCTTTCCGTCCAGCCAGTCGCTCGTAAGCTTCGATATTTTCGTAGCTTGCTGAGCAGCGTCAAGTTGCTGCGCGAAGAGACGTTGGCTACTCCCCGATGGAAGAAGAGCGAACAAAGCACCCATGAGGGCAGTCGGGATCCCAAGAAACGAACTCTTGATTCGAGTGCCGCAGATCCCCGACACAGATGAATTCCAATGACCGTGAAAATTCCGCATTAAGCTTTCCCCCGCTCGCGAGAATGTGAATCAAGGAATGTCATACAGTTCGAGAGAACCGTGGCGGATTAGAGCGAGATGATGGCCATCGGGAGACAGCGCCGGAAGTGCCAGCCGATTGTTGTATGGACGGGGATCCCAATGTAGCTCGAACAGTTCTCGTGCTGTTTCGACCTCATATATCCGGACTCTCTCAACGTTGTGTGGCCTATTGAAGTCATAGAAATGAATGAAAGAGTTCCAGGGCGTGTATGTAGAGTCGCGAACCCCGAATCTTTTACCCAGCGCGGTAGTAAGAAGCGCAGTGCCACGGTACCACGGATATACGTTAATTCTGTAAAGGGGCCTCCCCTCCACGTCTGCAACCAGGAGACTCTCATCCGCTTCGCTAATGCCGATAGTCGTCTCATTCAAAAAGCGGGAACTTAGGAGATATCCCATACTGCCAGAGCCCTCGATGAAGGGCAGCTGTTTCTCCGGCATGTTGTCTCTTTTGAGAATGAGCTCTTGCTCAGGTTCGCGGCGCAGTAGAATCGCACCATCCCCGGGTACCAGTGGCGAGTCCTTTGATGAGTATCGGCCAGTTTTCATCAATGAACTGCTGGCGACTACCGTCTGGTTTTCTCCGTATCCGCCAACGACAAATGATGTGCCTCCAGGAGACACAAGTATTGGACCATCACTCTCAACCAAGATCGGTTTCCCACAGGCAAGATCTGCGCCACATACTCGAAAACCTGATCTGTTCCAAAGAAGGAACTGAGTGTTCGCGAGAGGTTGAATTGATAGTGATTCTTTTTCGACTTGGATTTTGGTCGACGACACAACGGCGTTCTGACTCACGTCGTACAGCAAAAGCAAAGACGGAGGAAGGTCGGTTTTCGACAATTCAACGGATTGCGTGAAGTTTCGTTGATTGAGGGTCACCAATAAATACTGGTTAGATAGGAACGCGATTTGGTTATAAGAAACTACGGGATCACTCCATGCTTGGATCCTGGCGCCGTATTGACGCAAGTCCAAAACACCTGATGGCCTAGAATCTTGGCCGTTTGAACATCCAGTTAGACCGACCAAGGCGATCGAAATGAAGATCGATAAAGGGATTTTCCAAAGGTCCATGCGCTAGTTCGGAACGGGCACGCCACCGACTGTGGCTGTGACAACTTCGAGGGGCGGACCGACTGGAATAGAATTCAACCAATCGAGAAATTCCCCCAGCCCGTCAGAGAAGACAGAATAGCCACTCAAGTAACCACCGGCGACACGAGTTCGTAGTGTGCCCCGTTTCTCGAAGGTATTAGGAAACTTGCATGCAGGCCCTATTCAGCCAGGGTTGTCTGTTCTTCACGGGGGCTTTCAATGCACTTGAAAACTCACTCGCGGTGGCTAGGCAAAGGCTGACCCCCTAGTCGTTTTTCGGATGACGCCTGCGCCATTCTTCACGAGCTAGTTTGAGCTGTCGCAACCAGTCCTGATCCGGCCCTTGACCTGGCCTTGGCTTCGCAAATTCCCCGAGCATCCGGCCGGTTTCAATCAATTGCTTGTCAGTGAGCGCCGCAAATTCGGCGCCAAGCTCTTCGTCGGTCTTGACTCGGAAGCCAATCATTGTCCCTCTCAGGCGAGAGGAAACGGGATCGAAGGATAGTACAGCAGAAAGTTCAGAAAACGTGAGGCTTGTATGAGGCAATCAATTTTGGTGTTGGGCACACTTCACGAAATCCAAGGACCGCGTTTTCGTGACTTTGTAGACGATCCTTCATATCGGAAATTGCTAGAGACGGCGATGTCTGGTGTGGATTTTGTTTTCGAGGAGGCTTCGGGGCGAAGGCCGTCGATAGCTGAGCAAGATGCTGAGTTGGCCCTTGGGTTTGGCCGCTACGCCGACATTGATCCATCTGCTAACGAACGCCCCTTGGTAGGAATTCCCGCATCTACCGGGAGTGGTTTTCCAATTGATCCGTGCTCCTCTCCGGACGCGTGCGCGACCGAGGATCATGTGGCCCATCGACTTCGCGAAGAGGAATGGATTCGGCGAATCCAGAGTCAACAATTCCAGAAAGCACTCGTGATCGTCGGCATCGCGCACAGTCTCAGCTTTCAGCGCCGGCTATCTGACGTTGGGTTCGATGCGCAGGTATGGGCTTACACACCGCACGCGAAGCTTTGTCGACGGAAACATTCTGGATGAGGACCTGATGCAAACGGCGGTCGTGGACTGAACGAATGATCGCGGTGTCTCCAGAGACGACGCTCTTACAGCCACGATTACAGTGCGGCTGACTCATGAGTCCACATCTAGCGAGATCGTTCGTTCTGGCGTGCCAGTTCATCGCCTCGGAATAGTCCACTTGCGCTCAATGCTACACTCGCCCGTCGAGGAGGTCCGTATGAGGAAACAAAAAAAAGAACCGAAGGTGCGGCGCACTCTCGTCCGTCGCGAAGATTCGGAGCGAGTTGCTTCGGTAGGACCGCTGGAAATCTTCCGCGGCTCGAACCTTGTTTTGCCCGATGGGGAAGATTAAGGACCGCGCGTCCAGGCGTTTTACACGGTCGCAATCAACCCGCACTGGCTCAAAGAAGGAAACGAAGTCGAGCTATGCATCGATGGAGACGTCCAGATTGTCGGAACTCAGAAACCGCTCGAGGAAGAAGAAGACCTCATCGTTCAGGTCGGCGCCACCGCCGGCAAGTACTCGGTCTTGGTGATGGATTCCAATGGCGAGATGAGCACGCATCTTCAATTGGAATCGGTCAACATCATCGACAAGACTGGCGACGAGGACTGACGCAGACGAATAGGTCAATCTTTCGGATGCCTTTCCCGCCAAACTTCTCGCGCGATCCGCAATTGCCGAAGCCAATTCTCATCCAGTCCCTGTCCCGGACTCGGCTTCGCAAAATCTTTCAGCATCCTGCCCGAGAGACATGGCTTCGAAGTACGGGCTGCGTTTTGGATCGACGCGCTTCGGCCCGAAGTCATGGTTTCATCGACGAGTCACTCGTTACAACTCAAACCCGGCAAAGCTGCGCTGCGAAAATTTCTCCTTAGCGAATAGTTTCCAGTCCGTCTGGTATGCACCAGTCTGGTCCAGCCAGCAGAAGTCTGCGACATGGGAGTACACCTGCTCGTCCGCTGTAAGCATCGTGAAGGTATTGTGTGCCGCGATTCGCTTGCGAGTTGTGCTTCTATTTTCGCAGACGGAGGTCGTGCCGTAGACCAAGACGTGCCGGTTCACCGGAAACATCACCACATCGGCGGATTTGAATCCGACCAGTTGACCGTGGGGCCCGTCCATAGCGACCGGATTGTCGGAACAAATAAAACTTCCGCTACTGCTGAGAGCTGCCCTCCAATTTCGCTCGGCAAGACATGACGCAACGTGCTCTATCGCTTTGAATCCTCTGTCGAGGAACCATTCCGGCTCTGCTGACAGCGAATAGTCATGATTGCGCTCGAACTTTACGACCCTGTCGTATTCGGCACCGGGCGTGTCGACCGCGATACCGCACTTCTTCAGGAAGGCAGCCCAAGACTCGGGAGTTTTTAGAACGTCTGCAAAAATTTGTCGATGAATCTCGTCTGATATTCTCAGCAACATGGGCCGAAAAGCTGGCACTCTCATCCACTGAACGGCCATGTATACAAAGAGGGACTCCCATTCGTGTCGGTAAAGTCCCCGAGGATGACTATTCAATACTTTCAGGAAGGGAGCGATCGACGATTCGATTCGAGAAAATGCTTTCTCGAATGCGACCGGATCACCGAGTGCGGGATCTGAAATCCGATAAAAGTCACGACGATGCCCGGCGTTCCCTGGGCCACTCGGCCACTGTTTCCGCCTTTTGAAATCGGTCACCCACAGACGACCGTCATTCTCTCCAGTGGTCGTAAATCCAGATAGCCAACACTGAGGAAGGAAGTGATGCGCTCTCGGTTCACACTTAACGGCCGCGGCCCCGGATGTCACAGGGATTGCCCCTAGCGTCAGGATAGCACTATCGAAACACCCGCTGCCCCCGTTGCGTTGAGGTTCAAACAACGCCGAGGGGCATTCGCAGGCATATGTCCAACTTCCCTCACAATCGTCGCTCGCTTTGATTCTTTTTGATTTCTAGAGCCATCTGGCTACGGCTCGGCGAGCTTCTTGATGATGCTTTCCAATGTCCCGAGCTCTTCTGGCGTCAGATGCGCGCTCTGCGGATGTCGGCGAGCGATGATCTCGGCAACGCTGATTGGAGACAGCGCGACTTGCTTGAAATGGTTCGGCTTCCTTCCCGCACCCGGGCGTCGACCGCCCCTTCCCTTCCGAAGCGTCTTCGATGGAATTGTGTTAAGCAGAGCTGTCTCACTCATGGGCAGACCTCACCGTCCAATTGAAAATTTTTCCGTCCATTACCGTCCAACTTTGGGTGCTTTATAGGGAAATTTCTGCCGCTCAGCCGCGTAAGGGGAGTTGAATCATCAGGATTTATGGAGCGGGCGATGGGAATCGAACCCACGTCCGAAGCTTGGGAAGCTTCTATACTGCCATTGTACGACGCCCGCTCTGAAGTCATTGTACCTGCGAATCGGCCGGCAGGAAAGCGGTGTCGGCGATTGCGCATTGATCGGTGAGACTTGCCGGGGCGCACCGAATCGGGCGCGTTAGCGATTGCGCAGCAGCAACTCGCGGGATTCTTGACCCTTCGCGAGTGGTCCTTTAGCGTGAACATATGCGATTTCGCCGCGCGATGCGTGACGATTCGCAGAACGCCCACGCTGAGAGATTCCATTGGCTAACCCGATTATTACGCTGACGACGGACTACGGAACGAACGACCACCTGGTGGGCACGCTGAAGGGCGTGATCCTGAAAATCAATCCTGACGTCACCATCGTGGACATCACGCATCACGTCACGCCGTTTGATTTGCTCGATGGAGCGCTTTCCATAGGCTCGGCGTATTCGTATTTTCCGAATCGCACGATTCACGTTGTGGTGGTCGATCCAGGGGTTGGGACTTCGCGGCGGCCGCTACTGGTAAGCGCCGACAATCAATATTTTGTGGCGCCCGACAATGGTGTGCTTTCACTGATCTATGAGCGCGACCCCAACGCGGTGGTGCGACACGCGAACGTCGAGCACTACTACTTGCAACCGATCAGCAAAACGTTCCATGGCCGCGATGTTTTTGCGCCGATCGCCGCGTGGCTCGCAAAGAGTGGCCAGACATCGAGCATGGGTGATGAAATCACCGATTACAAAAAGTTTGCCATGCCACGTCCAAAGGCGACCGACGGCGCGATGAAGGGTGTCGTGATGCGCGTCGATACGTTCGGCAATTTGATCACGAATTTCCGCGAAGAGGATTTGACGGACGAGGCGAAACAGTCGGGCAAAGTCGGATTCCAGGTGGGGACGCACGCAGTGTCGAAGATGGTCGATACGTTCGCATCTGGGGGAGCGGGGGAAGCGATCGCCTATGTCGGCTCGAGCGGATACATCGAGATTGGCGTTAACAAAGGAAGCGCTACGAAAACGCTAGCGCAAGGACGCGGTGCTGCAGTCACGCTTACGAAGTAAAGACTGACGCGCGTCGACTTTTTCATAGTTGCCGAGCAAGCCTGCTGGCTCTTCCCTTTCTACCGCGTCAAATCCATCACTGCCATTTGTGATCGTGTGCGCGGGTCGAGCCAATCGCGCCACGCATCTCCCAACAAATTGAAGGCGAGAACCGCCAGCATAACGGCGAGCGCAGGAAATATAACAAGGTGCGGCGCATCGAAAAGATGGCTGCGCGCGTCGTTGAGCATCGCGCCCCAACTCGGCGTGGGAGCCAAAACGCCGAGACCGAGAAAGCTGAGAGTCGACTCGGCGAGAATCGCGCCCGCCATTCCGATGGTCGCTTGAATCAAAACCGGCTGCAGAATGTTCGGAAACATGTGGCGCGCGAGAATTCGCACGTGTGACGCTCCCAGCGAGCGCGCGGCAAGGATAAATTCCAACTCTTTTACCTTTAGAACCTGTGCGCGCGCGAGCCGCGCGTATCCAGCCCAGCCTGTGATGACGAGCGCCATGATAACTTTGCTGATGCCGGGCCCGAGAAATGCCGCGAATGCAATTGCGAGAAGAATTCCCGGGAACGAAAGGAATGCGTTGATGAGCAGGAGGTTGACGAAGCGATCGAACCAGCCTCCCGCGTAGCCCGCGGCCATTCCAATCAGCAAGCCAGTGATGCCGCAACCGCAGACGACGGAAATCGCGACCATCAGCGAAATGCGAGCTCCGTACATCGTGCGAGAGAGCGTGTCGCGGCCAAGTTCGTCGGTGCCCATCCAATGCCCTCGCGAAGGCGGCTGCAAACGGGAGGGCAAATCCTGCGAAGCGGGATTCGCCGGCGCAATCCATGGTGCGAGCAAGGCGACGGCGATTAACAGTGCGGCGACTGAGAACCCGACGCGCGCGAGCACGCTTTGACGCAAAAATTGTCGCAACTCAGTAAGCGCTCTCACGAGAGCCTCACGCGTGGATCGATCACCGAGTACAAAACGTCGGTGAGCAGATTGACTAGCACATACGAGAGTGAAACCACGAGAATGCAACCCTGCAACAGCGGATAGTCGCGTGCTGAGATCGCCTGCACCGTGAGACGGCCGATGCCGGGCCAGGAAAAAATGGTCTCCGTGACAATTGTGCCGGCCAAGAGCGTCCCGAACTGCAATCCGAGAATTGTGATGATAGGAATCAGAGCGTTGCGGAATGCGTGGCGAAATAGCACTGCGCTTGTTGAGAGCCCTTTGGCGCGCGCGGTGCGAACATAGTCGCTCGACAATTCTTCGAGCATCGAGCCTCGGACCATGCGCGTCAGAATTGCGGCAAGTGCGGCACCGAGCGTTGCGGCAGGAAGGATGTAATAACTCGGACCGCCGCGCCCTGACACTGGCAGCAATCCGATCTCAATCGAAAAAATCAGAATCAATACCGGGCCAAGCGCAAAGTTTGGAAAGGCGAGCCCGAAAAGTGTAAACAATCCGACGGCGCGATCGGCACCCTGTCCTCGACGGTATGCGGCCAGGATGCCCGCTGGAATTGCGATCGCGGCACAAACGGCTAGCGCAAGAAACGCGAGGCTTAACGTCGCGGGGTATCGCTCAAAAATAATTTGGCGCACCGGCGCTTGGAATTTGAAGGATTGGCCGAGGTCGAGATGAGCGAGCCCCTTCAAATAGTGTCCATACTGCGCGAGCAGCGGCTGATCGAGTCCGAGCGAGTGACGCAACTGCACAATTTCGCCGGGAGCGGCGCCTTCGCCGAGCATTTGTTCGACCGGATCGCCGGGAACGATGTGGATCATCAAGAAAACGAGCGTGAGCACGAGCCACAGCGCCGGCAGCGCGAGCAAAAGTCGTTGCAAAAGATGGCGGGCCATTACCGAGTTCGCGCCGCAGGA
>JAFAZL010000797.1 GCA_019239815.1 Acidobacteriota bacterium | reverse complement strand
TAAGTGGAAGAAATGGCTGTGTTTGCCAACAGCGTGGCTGGCGGGGTTTTGTCTGCTCTGCTGTCCGGCCGAAGTGCGGGCGTTGGGCTCAACGCCGCAAGCTAGGGCGGCTTCAAAGGCGGTCGGAACGATAAAGTCGATTTCCGGGAATAGCATTGTACTGACCGCCGAAGGCGGCACGGACACGAACGTGGTCGTGCAGGACGGAGCGCGATTGCTGCAGATTGAGCCCGGCGAGACAGATTTAAAGAAAGCAACGCCTCTGCAATTGAGCGATTTGCAGGTGGGCGACCGGATATTGGTGCGCGGCGGCGCGGGGCCGGATGGCAAGTCGATTGTGGCGGTCAGCGTGATTGCGATGAAGAAGGCGGACCTCGCCGCGAAGCGCGCGCACGATCAAGCCGAATGGACGCGGCACGGAATCGGCGGGCTGGTGAGTACGGTTGATCGGTCTACGGGAACGATCACGGTTTCGACTTCGGCGCTTGGAGCGAACAAAAGCGTTGTTGTGCACGTCTCTAAAAACACGGTATTGCGACGGTATTCGCCGGGCTCGGTGAAGTTTGACGATGCGGCGCCGGCTCCGATCGACCAAATTCAGAAGGGCGATCAGCTTCGCGCCCGCGGGCAGCGCAGTGCCGATGGTGGTGAATTGACGGCGGATGAAGTCGTGTCCGGGTCATTTCGAAATATTTCTGGGACGATCAATTCGGTGGATGCTGGAGCAAACACGATCACCGTCGAGGATTTGACGACGAAGAAGCCGGTGGTGGTGAAGATTGCTGAGACTTCGCAGCTAAGGAAATTGCCGGCACCGATGGCGCAGAGGATTGCGGCGCGCTTGAAAGGAAACGGCGCTGAAGGTGGCGTTGGCGCCGGTCAAGGCGCGAATGGTGGCGCCTCGGCACCAGCTTCAGCTTCGACCGGCGGCGACGCTGGAAACACAGGCAATGCTGGGGCACGACCGCCAGCGGGCGGCTCGGCGCTGGAGCAGAAGAGTGGCGATACAGCCGGCCAAGGAGCCGGAGCTGGCGGTCCCGGCTCCGGTGCGCGCGGCGGAGGCGGCGGACAGGGACTGGGCGGCGACTTGCAGCCAGCGATTACGAGGCTGCCCGCGTCCAAACTGTCGGACTTGCAGAAGGGCGATGCCGTGATGATCGTCGCGACTTCTGACAACGCCGGAGCGGTGGGAAGCGTTGTGGCAATTACATTGCTCTCCGGCGTCGAACCGATCCTTCAGGCATCACCCAGCGGCCAGTCGATCTTAACGCCTTGGTCAATGAGCGGAGCACCCGGCGGCGACGCAGCGCAGTAAAGGCGCATCACAGCAATCAGTAGTATCAATCCAGCGAAGTGATAAGTCAGGAGAGTGAATGAGTTTCCGTTCGGCCCCGCGATTCGTCACTACAGTTCTATTCGTGTTGTTGGCGTTCGTTGTGCCTTGGAAGGCGAAGGCGCAGAACGCCGGCGGTGCGACGACTGGAAATTCGATCTTGCGCGGGCAGGTGACTGATCCCTCGGGGAGTTACGTCACGACCGCGACGATTGTGCTGACGACGCCGAGCGGCGATGCGATCACCGCGCAAACAGACAAGAACGGGAACTATCAGGTCAACGGGTTGGCGCCAGGAAAGTATGGATTGAAAGTGATCGCGACCGGATTCACGGACTTTTCGAAAGATGGCATCGATGTGGGCGCGGGCGTGAACAAGCTTGACGTGAAGTTGGTGATTCAGACGCAAGAAGAGAAGGTGATGGTAACGGATCAGGAGGCCGCGGCGCTAAGCGTCGATCCAGCGTCGAATGCCGGCGCGATTGTGATTCAGGGCAAAGATCTAGAGGCGCTGTCCGACGATCCGGACGAATTACAGTCAGATTTGCAGGCGCTGGCCGGGCCATCTGCAGGACCGAACGGCGGGCAGATTTATATCGATGGATTCACGGCCGGGACGCTGCCGCCGAAGGCTTCGATTCGCGAAATTCGCATCAACCAGAATCCGTTTTCGTCCGAATACGACAAGCTGGGCTATGGGCGCATTGAGATCCTGACGAAACCAGGAACAGATCAGTGGCACGGTCAGCTCTACATGAGCGGGACGACGGCGGGGCTGAACTCACGGAACCCGTTCGAAAATTTGCCCGACGGCGAGCAGCCTCCGGGCTATGAGTCGACGCAGTTCAGCGGGAACATCGGCGGACCGTTGAGCAAAAAGGCGTCGATGTTCTTTAATTACGAGCAGCGGAACATCAACAACCTGAACGTTGTAAGCGCAACCGTGGTGGACCCGACGACGTTTGCCGTGGTGCCTTTCAGCCAGGCGGTGGCAAATCCGGACTTTCGCATTAATTTGAGCCCGCGATTGGACTATCAGGTGAGCGCGAGCAACACGCTGTCGATTCGCTATCAGTATTACCGGCAGACGCAGGACAACGAAAGCGTCGGCGCGTTTAATTTGGCGTCATTGGGCACGAATCAGTATGACGCGGAGAATACGCTGCAGATCAACGACACGCAGACGCTGAGCCCGCGAACGATTAACGAAACAAAATTTCAATACATTCACGAAGTGGCGAACCAGACGCCGGTGAGCACGGCACCGATGGTGAAGGTCAGCAGCGCTTTTTCGAACGGCGGAAACTCGACGGGAACGAATGACGACACGCAGAATCGCTATGAGCTGCAAAACGAAACGTACATGAACTTTGGCAAGCACTCGCTGAAGTATGGTGGCCGGTTGCGCGCAACTACGGATGACAATGCGACGAACGCAAACTTCAACGGAGAGTATTCATTCGGCAAGCGGCAGTTGCCAGGATGCGTGCCGACACCGGCGGACAATTGTCAGATCACGCCGTTGGAGGCGTATCAGATCACGGTGAAAGGGCAGGCGGAAGGGCTGCCGTTCACGACGATACAGGCGATGGGCGGTGGCGCGAGTTTCTACACACTGGCGGTGAATGCGGCGGGGCAAGCGGCGACGAGTGTCTCGTATCTGGATGGCGCGCTGTTCGTGCAAGACGA
>JAFAZL010000792.1 GCA_019239815.1 Acidobacteriota bacterium | reverse complement strand
CCATTTCATCGGTCGTTTCCTGCAACAACTTCAGTTGAATATCAACGCTGTAGGCGACAGTGCCGGGCTCGTGCTTGGCTTCAAAGATCTGGCCGAAATAATAGGAAGGGAAGATGACGGCGTATTCCTGCTCCGCGCCGTGTTCCGCGGCGTAGCGAACGTTGAGCAGGTCGGTGCCGAGCGGAAGATGTGGCCCGTGTTTCTCGATGATGCCGATGGGCAGCAGACAGACGCCCTTCGATTGTTGAATTCCTTTCACAAAGTCTCCCGCGGTGAGCTCTTCCCACTTGACGGAAAGCTTTTGCGCGGATGCGATCCGCGGAGTGAAGAGCACGACCAGTGACAGCGCTGCGACAGAAAAAAGGCGACGATTCATTTCCCTCAGTCCTCCGGACGTGCGCATTCTAGCTCCGGCGGACGATTTCGTCATGCATAAATCGCGCTATTAAATCGATTGAGGAGAGTTCTAAGGACTCCTTGTGCGGCATGGCTTAAAGCGCTTTCCTGGGGGCGCACACTCGGGTGTCTGTTCCAAAGCGGCACACTGCGCACGCATTGTCCAATCGCTACAGCGTTCCAACACCCGCGGCTACAGGATTCCCCTCATCCATTTCGCAATGTTCGTACCTCAAACTTGGCCAATTGCATCAGAAGTGCTACAAACTTTCCCCGATTGGATACGACTGAACGATGGGTGCGATCACAGCTGCGAGACCGCAATTGATCAAGGAACGCCGAAAAGTAGACGTTCGAGAAGGCAATCCATTCCCGAGAGGTGCGTGGTGGGATGGAAAGGGAGTCAACTTCGCGCTATTTTCCGCAAACGCCACACGCGTTGAGCTTTGCCTTTTCGACGACGAAGGCAAACAAGAGCGGCAACGCATCGACCTGCCCGAATACACGGACGAAATCTTTCACGGCTACATTCCGAATCTCGAGCCGGGCACGGTGTACGGCTATCGCGTTCATGGCCCTTACGAACCGGAAAAGGGCCATCGCTTCAACCACAACAAGTTGTTGGTGGACCCGTATGCTCGCGTACACATCGGGCTTCTGAAATGGGATGACGCTTGTTTCGGTTACACGATCGGATCGCCGGAAGGCGATCTGTCGTTCGACGAACGCGACTCGGCGCCGTTCGTTCCGAAATGTATGGTCGTAGACCCGCGCTTTGAGTGGCGCCAGGAGACGCGGCGGCATCAGGTGCCTTGGGATCAGACCATCATTTATGAGCTGCATGTGCGCGGCTATACGAAGCTGCATCCCAAAGTGCCGAAAAAGCAGCGCGGGACATTCGCAGGCCTTTGCCATAAGGATGTGATTTCGTACATCAAGGCGCTCGGCGTCACGTCCATCGAACTGCTGCCGGTTTTTACGTTCGTCAATGACCGCCTGTTGCTCGACAAAGGACTCACCGACTACTGGGGCTACAACACGATCGGATTCTTCGCGCCCGATCCGCGCTATGCGGCGGTGCCTCGCGCGGCGTTGCAAGAATTTAAGGAGATGATCGCGCGGTACCACGACGCGGGCATCGAAGTGATTCTCGACGTGGTGTACAACCACACCTCGGAAGGCAACGAACTCGGGCCGACGTTGTCGTTCAAAGGCATCGATAACGCCAGTTATTACCGGCTGATGCCCGACAAGCCGCGCTACTACATCAACGACACCGGCACGGGCAACACGGTGAACTTGACGCATCCGCGCGTGATGCAGATGGTTACCGACAGCCTCCGTTATTGGGTGCAGGAGACCGAAGTCGATGGATTCCGATTCGATCTAGGCACGATTCTGGCTCGCGAGCCGAGCGGATTCGATCAGCAGAGCGCGTTTTTGAAAACGTGCAGTCAGGATCCCGTGCTTGGCACCGTGAAGTTGATCGCGGAGCCGTGGGACATTGGTCCGGGCGGCTATCAAGTCGGCGAATTTCCGCCGGGCTGGGCCGAGTGGAACGACAAATTTCGCGACACTGTGCGCAGCTTCTGGAAGGGTGATGATACGTCAGGCGCGTTGGCGCCGCGGCTCTGCGCATCGGGAGACATCTTCAATCGTCACGGACGTAAACCCTGGTCGAGCGTCAACTTCGTGACCGCGCACGATGGGTTCACGCTGAACGATCTGGTCAGCTACAACGAAAAGCACAACGAAGCGAACAAAGAAAACAATCAGGATGGCAGCTCGAACAATCATTCGTGGAATTGCGGCGTGGAAGGCCCTACGCAGGATCCGGCGATCAATGCACTGCGGGGGAAGCAGATGCGGAACATGCTGGCGACGCTGCTGCTTTCGCAAGGTACACCGATGATTACGGCGGGCGACGAATTCGCGCGCACACAGCAAGGAAATAACAATGCGTATTGCCAGGACAACGAAATCAGCTGGGTGAACTGGGCGCAAGCCGCGAAAGGGCGGTCACAAGCGGATTTTACGCAGCAGCTCACGGCAATTCGGAAACAGTACCCGATTCTTCGGCGCAATCGGTTCTTT
>JAFAZL010000591.1 GCA_019239815.1 Acidobacteriota bacterium | reverse complement strand
GCAGTGCAAGCCTTGTTTGCCGAAACGAAGAACCAGCAGTTCGGGTTGCCCACGGTCACCGGGTTGCCGACCAAATTCGGTACTGCAGTCGCCTGGCCGAACGGATCGAGCGCCGCCGCTAACGTGCCGCCTTCATTCACAGTGAACGGATGCCCGCTGTAGTAGGT
This sequence comes from Acidobacteriota bacterium, assembly GCA_019239815.1. Next base: position 2,463 of record JAFAZL010000591.1, on the reverse strand, counting down.
GTAGACGCCGGACGTTTGGAATCCGCCCACGATTTTACCGAGAAGGCCGGAGTTTGCGAATCGGCGGCCGTTCCCGAATGGAAGCTCGTAGACGTAGCTGAGCGCCACGCGGTGCGGAATGTCGAAATCGCTCGGGCCGTACCATGCTGCGTAGTTCCGTCCGTTGGGCGCCGCGCCCGAGTTCGACTCAAGCTCTTCAGGCGTATTGTCCAGGCTGCGCGAATACGTATAAGCGAGCCGCAAGCTCAATCCGTTGGTAAACCGGCGCGAAAGCGTCGCCTCAAGTCCGTTATACTTCCCAACGCCGAGTGGGTTCGTATACTCGACATAGCCGAAATTGGAGTAAGGCGCGATTCCCGTGCTCACGTTTCCGTTGATGGTTGGCTGATTGAAATCCGACAGCACATCGAGATGCGTCGAGCGCGTGCCGACGTAATTCACTTCAGCGAGCCACGCGTTTCCAATCTGCCGCTGAAATCCGAGACTCCATTGCTGGATCATCGGCGTCGGGTCGTTTTGATTCATCGCGCGAATGTGGAAGCTGGTTAGATTGCCGAAATCAATCGTCGCCGGATCGAGGAAGTTGGCAGGGAAGCCGACTTCTGGACTCAGCACTGGCGCCTTGTTGCTCGCTAGCGTCTTGTTGATCAAAAACGGCGGATTCAGCGCAAGCTGATCTTCGCTGCCGATGCGTTCGAACAGCGAGTAGTAAATTCCGTATCCACCGCGAATCACCGTCTTCGAATCGAACGAGTACGCGAAGCCGACGCGTGGCCCGAAGTTCTTCTTGTTCACCTGCACCAGCGCACGATCTTGCAGTGAGCCGCTCTTCGCAAACACGAGCGAACCAGCTCCCGTCGGATCGAAGTTTGCCATCTGGTTGTTGCCTTCGAGCGCGGGTGTCGCGAAGTCATAGCGCAGGCCGAGGTTCAGCGTAAGCTTGCGCGTGATTTTCCAGTCGTCCTCGGCGAACCCAGCGAGCATCCACAGACGCTGATCGACGAAGAAAACGTTCGTCAACTGCGTGCTCTGCGTCAGGCCCAGCAAACCGTCTGCATAAGACAGCCCGCTCTTCGACGGGCAAGCCGTGCCTCCCGCGGAAGCGCAACTCGTAAACACGCCAGTGAATCCAAGGTCGCCGCGCGTTCCCGGTTCATCCTGAAAGATGTTGCGCATCGGAGCCCACAATGTGCCGCCAAATTTGAAGGAATGCGCGCCGTGCGTCCACGAGATCGTATCGGAGTATTGATACTGCTGTGGAATCTGCCGCTTCGGCAAAAAGTCCGGCGAGCCGATGAAGCCAAAGTTGGAAAACTGCGTCAGCGGCACCCCGCCGGCGATCGCCGGATTGTTCGGAATCCCAGGGACGAATTCATCCGCGGCGTTCTTCCCAAACGGATCCTGCTCGGCATACGAATAGTTACGAATCCACCCAAAGTGGAAGTCATTCACCAGCGTCGGCGTGAAAATGTGCGTGTAGCCGAGCACAAAGCTGTACGACTTCAAAAATTGCCGGCCCCAAGCCGAAGTCGATGTCCCGTCGGCGATTCCTCCGAGGAAGCCAGGAATGAAACGAAATCGATTCGAATAGCTGTATCGCCCGAAGAAATTGTTCGACGAATTGAGCGTGAAGTCGATGCGCCCGTCGTAGCTGTCGTCATTGTCCTGCGCCAGTGCGTTGCGAACGTAGTTGTTCAAGTCGCCCGACGCATTCGGCAGCGGAAATAGATTCATCAACGCCGAAACGGCGGTATCAATCCGGCCCGCGGGAATCTTGTTGTCAGGAAATGGTTGTCCGGTCGTCGAGTCGTAAATCGTTGGATATGCAGACAATCCTAACGAAGCCGCCGTTTCCGGGCTGAAATCGCCAATCCGCTCGTTTGGCAGCGGTACTGTCGACACACGCGACACACCCTGCTTGATGCGAGTACCTTCGTAGTTAAAAAATCCAAACAGCCGGTTCTTCAAAATCGGTCCGCCAAAATTCCCGCCGAACTGGTTCTGATTGTTCTCCGGCTTCGACAATTTGTGCTCATTCGAAATGAAATCGTTGGCATCAAAAGCCGCGTTCCGTAGATATTCGTAGGCCAACCCATGAAACGAGTTCGAGCCGCCCTTCGTGCTGATCGAAACCGCCGCGCCAGGACTGCGCCCGTACTCCGCCGAATACGGATTTGTCACAACGTTGAATTCCTGAATCGTGTCCACCGAGGGGTGCGCCGATTCCGTGCTCAGTTCCTGCACATTTTCCGAAATCGTGTTGTTATCGATCCCATCGAGTAAGAAATTGTTCTGCAGTGAGTGCACGCCATGCACGTTGAAGTCGCCGACGCGGCCAGCGCTGGTTGCACCGCTCTGTTGCGTGTACCGCGCGATCTGTACGCCCGCCACCATGCGCAGCAGATCGTCCCAGTTCCTCAAATAAAGCGGCGTCTGCTGAATCGTGTTGTTGTCGATCACGGT
>JAFAZL010000524.1 GCA_019239815.1 Acidobacteriota bacterium | reverse complement strand
GCCAAGATGGAATCGCTCAACCCCGGCGGCTCGGTCAAAGATCGCATCGGCATCTCGATGATCGATGACGCCGAGAAAAAGGGGCTCCTCAAGCCCGGCGGCACCATCATCGAAGGCACGTCCGGCAACACCGGCATGGGACTCGCGCTCGTCGCCGCCGTCCGCGGCTACAAGATGGTCTTCACCATCACCGACAAACAGTCCAAGGAAAAAGTCGATCTCCTGAAGGCGCTCGGCGCCGAAGTCATCGTCTGCCCAACCGCCGTCGAGCCTGACGATCCCCGCAGCTATTATTCCGTCGCGAAAAAACTCGCCAAGGAAGTCCCGAATTCCTTCTACCCGAATCAGTACGACAACCCCATGAATCCGGAAGCGCACTATCAAACGACCGGGCCGGAAATCTGGGAAGACTCCGAAGGAAAAATCACGCACTTCGTCTGCGGCATGGGCACCGGCGGCACCATCAGCGGTGTCGGCAAATACTTGAAGGAAAAGAATCCCAAAGTTCAGATCATCGGCGTCGATCCCGAAGGTTCGCTGTACTACGACTTCGTGAAGCACGGCACGACGATCAAAGCCAAAAGCTACGTCGTCGAAGGCATCGGCGAAGACTTCTTCCCGACGACAATGAATCTGAAAATCCTCGATGACGTGATCCAGGTCAACGACGAGGAGTGCTTCGTCGTCGCGCGCCGGCTCGTGAAAATGGAAGGACTTTTCACTGGCGGTTCCGGCGGAGGATGCATTTCCGCCACACTGCGTCTTGCGAAAGATCTAGGTCCCGAAGCCTTCATCGTCGCGTTCCTGCCCGATACGGGCATGCGCTACCTCAGCAAGGTCTACAACGACGAGTGGATGCGCGAACGCAACTACGGCGATTCCGCTGTTAAGGTGACCGCCGGCGAAGTCGTCAAAGCCAAGCATCACTCCGGCAAGGTTCGCGAGCTCGTCATCGCGCGTCCCTATCAGACCGTCTATCACGCGCTGAAAACCATGCAGCAACAAGATATTTCGCAGATCCCGGTATTCGAGGAAACCACTCCGATCGGCACCATCTACGAAGATCAGATTCTGACCCTCGCGCTGCAAGGCAAAGACCTGCACAAGCTCGTTGTGCGCGAAGTCATGAGCAAGCCGCTGCCGCAGGTCCCGCGCTCCGCACCGGTCGATCGCATCACGCACATTTTGAGCCACGAGAATCCCGCCGTCTTCGTCGAAATGGGCGAATCGCGCTTCGAGATTCTCACCAAGTACGACCTCATGAGCACCGTCGCCAGCCTCATGGAAACCAAACGCTGAGCGAAGGTCCCTCGTAAAATTCAGCAGACAGGAAGAACGGTCTTGAAGATTCAGGATTTTAATGAACGTCTAAAAAATTCGATTTTGATCGCCGACGGTGCGATGGGCTCCTATCTGCACGATCTCGTCGGGGGACATCGTTGCCTCGATGAATTGAACGCAACTGAACCCGAAGCGGTTTTTCGCGCCCATCAGGCGTATATCGAGGCCGGCGCGCAAATTATCGAGACCAACACGTTCGGCGCGAATCGCTTCAAGCTCGCGCCACTTGGCCTCGAAGATGACGTGCAAAGACTCAACAGCCGCGGAGTGAAAATTGCCCGCGAAGCGCGAGAATCCGCATCGCGCGAAGTTTTGATCGCCGGTTCGATCGGTCCCCTCGGCATCGGCGTGCAAGCGCGTCATCCCGAGCCCGACGAAATTCTCAACATCTTTCACGAACAGGCGCTCGCACTCGAAGAGCGCGGCGTCGATCTCTTCATTCTCGAAACCTTCACCTACATCGAGGAGTTGACTCTCGCGATCGATGCGATCCGTTCGTTCTCTGGATTGCCGATCATCGCGCAGCTCACTTACTCCGAAGAGGGAACCGCCTACGGCGATTTGAGTCCGGCCGACGCGGCCCTTCAGCTCAAAGCAAAAAACGTGCAAGTCATCGGCGCGAACTGCACGCTGGGCCCGCAGTCCCTGCTTCCGATTCTCGGCCAGCTCGCAAGCGTGGACGATGTTCGCGTCAGCGGGATGCCCAACGCCGGTTTCCCCAAGCGCGAAGGCGACCGCATCGTTTACCCGAAGTCATCGCCGGAATATTTCGCGGAGTTCGCTCGTGAAGCGGCGGCGCTCGGTGTCCGCATTCTGGGCGGCTGCTGCGGTACAACGCCCGCTCACATTCGCGCGATGGCCGAAGCGGTGAAATCGCTCACGCCGGTGAAGGCGGCCGCGAGCACGATCGTCGTAGAAGCGCCGGCAAAGCCTCCGGTCGTCGCCGAGCGCGATCCAGAAAGCAAACTGTTCAAGAAGCTGCAGAAGAAAGAATTCGCGATCAGCGTCGAAATCGACCCACCCAAAGGACTTTCGCTCGATCGCATTTTCGAGCAAGTGGATCGCATCATGGCATCGGGCAAGGTCGATGTCATCGATGTCAACAGCGGCGCGATGGCGCGTGTCGGCATGGACGCATTGATGACTTCAGCCGCACTGGAAGCGCGCGGCGTCGAAACGATTCCGCATCTCACCACGCGCGACTACAACATCATCGGCTTGCAGGCGATGCTGCTCGGCGCTTGGACCGTCGGCGGCGTTCGCAACGTACTCGCCATTACCGGAGATCCTCCATCGGTCGGCGATTACCCCGAAGCAAGCGGAGTCTACGAAGTCGATTCCGTCGGCCTTGTAAAAATCTTGCGCCGCCTGAATCAGGGCACCGACTGGGCCGGAAAAACTCTCGGTGGCGCCACAAATTTCGCGATTGGCGTCGCGGTGAATCCCGTCGCAGACGATCTCGACGCCGAGATTGAACGCTTCAACGCGAAAATCGAAGCCGGCGCGCGCTATGCGATGACGCAGCCGATCTTCGATCCCGAGCACTGGCACTCGTTCGTGAAAAAGCTCGGCGGCAAACCTTCGATCCCCGTGATGATCGGAATCTGGCCGCTCAACAGCTACAAGCAGGCGCTGCGGCTGAACAACGAAGTGCCCGGCATCGTGATTCCTGAGCCTGTTTTGAAATCGATGGAAGCCGCCGGCGCAAACGCACGCGAGCGCGGCTTCGAGGTCGCCCGCGAAATGCTGCAATGGGCGCGCACCGAACTCGCCGGCGCCTACCTCATCCCGCCGTTCAAACGCTACGAAGAAATCCTGGACATCGTTTGAAGAAGTTGACAGTCGACAGTTGAAAGTCGAAAGGAAAAACAGCAGCAGTGCTGCGCCCGTACACGACATGGACGGCGTCAGCGCTGCGTCAGTAAATAGTGCGAGACGAGCCACTCTTCGCCTTGACGATAGTTCCAGAGTTCGGCGCAGGCCATGAAGAAGATGCGCCACCGGGTCCACCATTTCTTCGCGTCGTTCACGCCGTAGGTTTTCGCAAACAACGGCAGTAATGCTTCTCGATTCGCATCCATGTTGGCGAGCCACGCTTCGGAAGTTTTCGCGTAGTGCGTGCCGTTCACTCGCCAGTGCCCCGCAATTCGGAGGTTGCGATCGAAGTGGCCGAGCAAATCGTCGCTCGGCATCATGCCGCCGGTGAAAAAATGCTGCGCCATCCAGTCGCCGGCATCGCGTACTTCGTAGGGATACGCGAAGCGCGCATGCGTAAAAATGTGCATGAACATTTTTCCGTCCGGTGCGAGCCACTTCGAGATTCGCTCGAGCAGCAAGTCCCAGTTGCGCATGTGCTCGAACATCTCGACCGAAACGACGCGATCGAATACTCGAAACCCGTCGCTCGCTTTCGGATCGATTGCTGTTTCTGTCAACGCGTTTTGGGCCGAGGTTGCTTGAAGCGAGTTCTCCTTGAGCGACGTTGGATCGAAGTCGTTCATGTCGGCGGTGACGATGCGCACGTTGCGCAGGCTCCGCTGCTCGGCTTGCGATTCGATAAAGGTGCGCTGGGACGCCGAATTGGAAACTGCGGTGATAGCGCTAGTCGGAAAATGCTCCGCCATCCAGAGCGTGAGCGAGCCCCAGCCGCAACCCAGTTCCAGAATAGTTTGGCCGTCGGCAAGTTCCGCGCGTTCGCAAGTGAGCCGCAACATCGTTTCTTCCGCTTCGGCGAGCGAATTGCAACCCTCAGTAAAAAATGCGGAACTGTATTTCAGTCGCGGTCCGAGCACACTCTGAAAAAATGCGGCGGGAACTTCGTAGTGTTGCGCATTCGCGGAATCAGTTCGCAACGCAATCGGGCTGCGCTTCATTTCGTCGACGAATGAAAGAAGCTTCGCGCGATTCGCTTCGTCGGAGCCGCGATCTTCGTCGCGCAAACGATCACGCACCATCCTACGAATCGCAGCGCGAATCACAAAGTCGGGAACGAGCCCACTCTCGAGCAACGGCTCATACCAGAATTGCTTTTCGGCGCGGTCTTGCGCCACCGGCAACCAGCGCTCATGAGACGGAGCTTGCGACATCGGCGGCGCATCGGACGATACCTCGGTGGACGCGCTGGGTTCCGTTGTCGTGGAGCGCGTCACGATTTCATCTCGCTTGAGCACGTATCTGTTGGTGCGGCGCGGCTCACGACTTCGCCTCAATCTTTTCGGGCACCCCGAGCTTTTTTGGGAACCACGGGACGAACGAACTCGTGGTGCGTTGGTAGTCGCGATACTCATCGCCGCGGCTGCGGAGTGCTTGCGCTTCCGTCGCAGGAATACCGGTGACGCCGAGCAGGAAATACAAAATCAGCGCCGGCGAAATCAATCCGATCCATCCCCACGGCGAACCGAGCGCGAAGACGGCGTAGCCGACCCAGATGAGCCACTCGAAGAAATAATTCGGATGGCGCGAATACTTCCACAATCCGGCGCGGCACGTCTTTCCGGCGTTCGCGGGATTCTGTTTGAACTTGTGGAGCTGCATATCGGCAACCGCTTCGCCAATCATGGTGACGAGCCAGATTCCAGCGGCGAATTTCTCAAGAAAGCCGAGCGGTGCATCGGCGTTGAGGCTCGCGATCAGGAACGGAGCCGACAAAACCACGTCGAGCAGCGCCTGGAATTCAAAAAAGAAAAGAAAACGCAAACCGAGGTGGCGCTTCCATTCTTTGCGTAACTGAACGTAGCGACCCTCTTCCGGATGGCCGATCACACGCGCAAACAACAAATATCCGGCAAGACGAAATCCCCAGAACCCGACCATTGCGGCCATCGCGAGTTTGCGCGCTGTATAACCAGGACCGGCGAACGCATAGTAGATTGCAAGCAGCGCAAGGCAGAGCGCCCAACCAACATCGACGATTGCGGCGTTGCGAATCGCGAGATGAATAAGCCACAGCACAAACATCGTCGCGACGACGATGCCTGCGCCAAAGAGTGCGAGATGAATGGCCTGCTGGACGATCATGCGGCCTCAGGAGCCGAAACGAGTTTACGGCGAGCGACTCGGCGCAACGCCGGGGCGAGAATGAGATACAAAACGATGCCGGCAATGGGCGCGAGCAGACACCAGACGATGATGGCGTGCCAAGTCGTAGTCCACAGAGCGCGAATTGCGCCGGTTACGCTTGCGTGAATCATCGCATAGATTTGCGGCACAGAAAGCGGCAGATGCTCGACGCCAAAAAGTTTTTCACCGAGGCGAAAGAAGGGAATCAGAAGCGCAATCTGCAGCGGATAGAAGAAATAATTCACGATCTGGATTGCGGGAAGATTCAGACGGAACGCCAACGCGGCGATGGCACAGAGCGCTGTGGTGGAACCGAGTACTGGAAAGACACCGAACGTGACACCGAAAACGATGCTGAGCGCAATTTTTTCAGGCGTCACTCCCTGGCGCAGGAGTTCAATGACCGGCCGGACGAGTCGTCGTTGCAGAAAACTGTCTTTCGTTTCGGCGGCCGCGTGGATGCTTGCGCTCATGCAATTTTCTGACGGAAAAGCGCCGAGGCCGGTTCGTCGGCGCGCAGGCTGAAAAGCTGAAGCAAGACATAGAATGACATCGCGATGTTGCCCAGCGCCATGATCAGGACGAACCACACAACTTTGATGCCCAGCGAGCGCTCTCGCCACGCGAGCCAGCAGAAAAATGTGATGAATCCGAAGTATGCGTCATAGAGCGTGGCCATCGACCACGGACTGGCGGCGAAGGAAGGAATGGCACTCCACAGGCTGACCTGAAGGCTCGTGCGGATGGTCATTACGACCATGAAGATAAAGATAAAGCCGAAAAGCAGTTTGAGGAAGAGTTTCACCTTTTTCGTCCTCGTTGAATTTTCCACCAGAATTTGAATTTTGCGACAACGACTTAGATGTAACAGCCGAGGGTGTTGTCCCGCGGTATTGAAGCCCGTAAGTAATACGCCGAAAATGGGTTGCCCGATGAGCCGCGCAGAGTAAATGAGCGCGGATATCATCTGAATTCGAGCCGGCCACGTAGTACCGGGCGGAGCGTCGAAGTCAATCCCCTTGAGCCGAATTGCGGTCATCGGATCCGGAATTTCAGGGCTCGCGGCGGCTTATTATCTGAGCCGCAAGCATGAAGTGTTTCTGTTCGAGAGAGACACGCGCATCGGCGGGCACACCCACACGGTCACGGTGGATTCGAGCGCAGGGCCGCTCGCGGTTGATACCGGCTTCATCGTTCACAACGACCGAACGTATCCCAACCTGATCAAATTGCTGGCGGAACTCGGCGTGCCTCGCGTCGATTCGGACATGTCGTTTGCGGTCAGCTGCCGCAAGTCGGGCTACGAATATTCGAGTCGCGGGCTGCACGGATTTTTCGCGCAAAAGAGAAACATGCTGAGGCCGCGACCGTATCGACTCTTTGGCGAGATCCGGCGGTTCAATGCGGAAGCGATCGGGATTTTCGATCGTCCGGACGCGGGTCGATGGAAGCTGGGGGATTTTCTCGACGAAGGCGGATATACCCAGGAGTTCCGCGAGTTTTATCTGTACCCGATGGCGGCTGCGGTGTGGTCGAGCGCCCCCAGTTCGCTACGCGAATTTCCGGCGGCGATGCTGGTGCGATTTTTCGACAACCACGGGATGCTCACGGTGAATGGCCACCCGCAATGGAAGACGATCCCCGGTGGGTGCAGCCGGTACCTCGAACCAATCACGCGACCGTTTCGAGATCGCATCACGACCGGCATTGAGATCGCGAAGGTCGCACGGTACCCGGGGGGCGTGGTCGTTAGTTTCGTGAGCGACGAAAGGCCGGCGATGACCTTCGATCACGTCGTGTTCGCCACCCACGGCGATCGCATACTGCCGCTGCTGGCGGACGCAAGCGACGCTGAGCGTGACGTATTCCGGCATTTTGCGACGAGCAGCAACGACGTCGTGCTACATACGGATGAGCGAATGTTGCCGCGTCGCCGGGCAGCGCGTGCGTCGTGGAATTATTTGCTGCACTTGGACGCACGCAACGGACATAGCCCAGTGACGATGACGTATCACATGAATCGCTTGCAGTCGCTGACGGTGAAAGAGAATTATTGCGTGACGTTGAACGCGAACGGGCACATCGCGAATGACAAAGTGCTGCGGCGGTTGGTGTATCACCATCCGCTGTACACGCTGGCAGCACTGCGAGCGCAAGAGAGATGGAGCGAAGTCAGCGGAGTGAATCGGACGCACTATTGCGGAGCGTACTGGTCTTACGGATTTCACGAGGACGGAGTAAAGTCGGCGCTGCGAGTGGCCAACGCACTCGGTGTGACGGTCTAGATGGAATCAGGGCTTTATGTTGGAAAGCTGAGGCACCGGCGATTTTCGCCGAAGGCGCATTCGTTTGCGTATCCGGTATTCATGGCCTTTCTGGATATCGACCGCTTGCCGGAGCTGATGCGTGTATCGCCGTTCAGCGGGTACAACCGATGGAACTGGACGTCGTATTGCGAGCGGGATCACTTCGGCGATCCGAAGATGGCGCTGCGGGAACGATTGAGAATGGACGCCGAGCAAAGCGGCGTGGTGCTGCCGGATGGCCCGATCTTCCTGCTGACGCACCTGCGCTATCTCGGGTACGTGTTCAATCCGGTTTCGTTCTACTACTGCTACGACCGCGCCGGAGAACTGCGCATCATGCTGGCGGAAGTGAACAACACTTTTGGCGAGACGCACAATTACTGGCTTGATGCATCAAACCGACGTCCGTCCGCGACAGCGCAACGCTACACAACGCCAAAACGAATGCACGTTTCGCCGTTCATGGGTATGCGGATGCAGTACGACTGGATTTTTACGGCGCCGGGCGAGCGGCTTGTGGCGCACATGAATACGGTGGCCGATGGGCAACAGTTTTTCGATGCGACGCTGGAGCTGGAACGGCGCGAATGGACGAATCGGGAAATGCATCGCACGCTGGCGAGTTATCCCTTTATGACGGCGAGAGTGATCGGGGCGATTCACTGGGAGGCACTGAAGTTATGGGCCAAAGGCGTGCCGGTGTTTTCACATGTGGCGAAGGGTAGCGAAGGGATGAAGCAAAGAGCAGAGCAGCGAAGTAAAGAGGCAACGACATAACGGAGTAACGAGAAAGCGAGAAAGGAAGTTGCGCCATGAATGCGTGGGTGAAGGGGTGGGCGCGGAAGATATTTTTTGAGTCGCTGAAAGATCTGCGCGGCGGTTTTCTGGAGATCGTGTGCCCGGAGGAGACGTATACGTTCGGCGAAGCCGATGCCGGGCTTAGGGCGATGGCGGTGGTTCACGATGAGCGATTTTTTGTGCGGGCGCTCGTTGGAGCGGACATCGGGATGGGTGAGTCGTACATGGACGGCGACTGGACCACACCTGATCTGGTGACGCTGGTTCGAGTAGCTGTGCGGAATTTGAGGACGCTCGACGCGCAGCACAAGGTTCTTTCGGGGATTCGCGCGTTCGCGTCGCGTGTGCAGCACAAGCTTCGGGCGAACACGATTGCGGGCAGTAAGAAAAATATTCGCGCTCACTACGATCTGGGGAATGAGTTCTATCGGCTGTTTCTCGATTCACAGATGATGTATTCCTGCGCCTATTTCAGGGATCGGTTTGATTCGCTGGAGACGGCGCAACTGGAAAAGATCGACATGGCATGCCGGAAACTCGATCTGCAGCCGGGCGATCGCGTATTGGAAATCGGGTGCGGATGGGGATCTTTTGCGATTCATGCGGCGCGGAATTACGGCGCGCATGTGACCGCGGTGACGATCAGCCCGGCGCAATTTGCGTTTGCAACGGAGCGCATAAACCAGACGAACGTGGCGCCGGGTTCGGTGCAACTCGTGATGGAGGATTACCGGAAGCTGGAAGGGCGATACGACAAGATCGTGAGCATCGAGATGTTTGAGGCGGTGGGATTCGAACATTACGACGATTTTTTTGGCGCGTGTGACCGGCTTCTGACCGCGGACGGCTCGATGTTTCTGCAGACGATTACGCTGCGCGAGCAGGAGATTCACGATTATCGCAAGCGGGTCGATTGGATACAGACGTACATCTTTCCCGGAAGTGAGTTGGCTTCGATACTGGAGATTGGGCGGTCGCTGGTACGGAGCGGGCGTTTGATCGTAAAGAATACCGAGGGCATCGGCTTACACTACGCGAAGACGCTTTCGGTGTGGCGCGAACGATTTTTCCGGCAGCTCGCTGAGGTGCGACGGCTTGGATTTGACGAGCGATTTACACGGATGTGGGATTTTTATCTCGGATGGTGCGAAGGCGCGTTTCGCGAGCATTACATTGATGCGGCGCAATTGGTGATAGGGAAGCGGGCGGCCGAGAAACGGGCGGCGACGGACGTCGTGGTGCCGAAGGCGTCGGCAGTGCGGGCGTGAGATTCTTGCGCTTGCGAATTCGGGGTAACGAGCGAAACGCGAAAATCCGGAATGCCAAAATCTTGATCTGAGGTCTCGATCTTGCGGACGTGGGCGAGCAGTGATGCGCCCCTACAACTTTTGCGACAACTTCTGACAGCAATTTTTCAACGGCGTGACTTCTTGCAAATTCGGGACGGCTATTTTGGTGGGGGTACGGCGCTGGTGTGATCGTGAATGATGCGCCAACCTTCAGGGAAGCGCTGCCAAACGAGAGAAGAGACACCGCCGATATCGCCTTTGTCTTTTTCTCGGGAAAGGTGCCACTTGCCGAGGACGAGTGCGCCGTCGTTGCCGGTGAAATGAAACTCGAGTTCAGAAAAATCGAGATGGCCCATCGTCGCGCGATCGGGATAGCTCTTTTTGTAGCGGGCGTAAACGGCGTCGTACCCGCGTTGGGTGCCGCTTGCGCCGGAGAAGGTGAGGTCGGGAGACTTCCAATACGCCGTCATGAAGGCATCGACGTCGCCTTTATTCCAAGCATCTTGTTGATTTGTAATGAGTTGCATGATGGCGCCGCGATCTTTTGCGTGAGCGTCGGCGCCTGATTGCCCACGAATAAGCGCTGGTGCCAGTAGTAAGCCAATTGTCATCAGTAAGATGCGTGGCAATCGACTTGGCGTTGAGGTCGAAAAGAGCATAGGTGGCTCCCGGCAGTCGAGATTTGATCGCGCCGGGGAGCTTAGGTTCGGTCGCTGAGTTGGTGCAAGCCTTGGCCTGTGAAGAACTTGTGGAATGCGCGCCAGGGGTTCTACCTGGGTGGTACCCCGGGGCTATAGGTGTGATACACCTGCGCTGCGAAACTTGCGTGTGAAGGGCAGGTGACAAGGTTCGATGTTCGCCGCCATCCTACTTTCGGTTTCAGTCGTAGCGCTCACACAGTTTGCGCTCTACTACTGGCGCGCGGTTTTGGCGGCCGTCGCGGCGCAACCGGTGTCGGAAGGCGTACTGGCCGCGGCGCGAGTGGACAACCGTTTGGTGACCGGCGAAGATTTCGAGACGTTTGCGAGTTTGCACGAATTGACACCTACGTTGGATCCTCGAGGGCGCGGGCTCGGGTTCGTGAAGATGTACTTCTCGGTCATTAATAGGCTTTCGCAAATCGCAAGCAACCGGCTGCCGGGGCTCGCGAGCTGGTGCGATACCGAACGCGCGGTTTGCGCGCGATATGCGGCAGTGCAGATCGACATGCGGCTGGCGATGAATCTCGAGATGGCCGCGTCGTACACCTCCAACTAAGCTTCAGCGATTCACACGAGTTCAGTTTTCCTTCTCAAAGCGA
>JAFAZL010000100.1 GCA_019239815.1 Acidobacteriota bacterium | reverse complement strand
TGCGCGACGAGCAGGCGCGGGAATTTCGGGCCGATCCACTGCTGATAGAACTTGTATTCCTCTTCCTGCTGGATGCGGTTGTAGCCGGAGATGTGGAAGCGTTCGCTGTAGTCGGGCTTTAGATTGGGATCGGGCTCCTCGGTGCGGAAGCCTTCGAAGTCGTGGTTGAAGTGGTCTTCGAAAATGGCGAGAGGGAAGTGTGCGTTGGGATGCTCGTCGAATCCTTCGGGGACGAGGATGTTGGCGCTGAGGAACATTGGGCGGCCCCAGAATTTGGTGAGGAGCTGGGACTGGATGCGCATGTGGCGGATGTACTTGGTATCTTTGGGCGCGGGGATGGCGGGGATTTCCTGTTCGAGCGAGACGGCGATGGGTTCCGACGCGCTTGAGTTTGCGCCGATGGTGATCTTCACCGGCTTGCTGTAGAGATTGGTGGGCGAAATGTTCCAGTGCTGGCCTTCGCCTTGGTCCATGTGGAGCTTGACGGTGTGGCCGTCGGCGCGATGGAAGGTTTCGTAGCGATTGAGGACCACCTGCATGTAGTATTCGCCGGGCTTTACATCATGGAGGTAGCGGACGGGATAGCCGAACGCGGAATCGTCGATCGTGGTGGCTTGGCCGGGCTGCATACCATCGACGTCGACGCCGAAGATCATTTGGGTGCGCGGGGCGAGCGAGATTTGCATCCGTGGCTCTTCGCTTGAGTCGGTTGAGAGGATGAGAAGGAGACGTCCGTCGAGCGGTTGCGCGCTGCGTTCTTTGGGGAAGGAGACGGAGAATTTTGGCGCGGCGTCTGGTGCGGGAGTTGCGTGTGCCGCCTCTGGCGTGACGATCAAGGCCGCGATTGGCACGAGCAGAGACAAAACAGCGAGATGCGCGGAAGTCCACGACGCGATGCGTGAGCGCGAGATCATTGATGTTGTTCTCCGTCGAGCGAGCTGAACGCGAAGTGCAATCGCGGCAGCAGCAAAGCGCGGGAAGCATACTTTGTTTTGCGGCGTGGCGGAAGGTCACCGAAAATTAATCTGGAAATGTAGAAGTGTTGGCTGATAAAGGATGGAGCTGGCTTGGAGGCCACATGACGAGAATAGGTCGAGTGAAGTGGGGCGTGCTGGGCGCGGCGTCGATCGCCGTGCGGAAGGTGATTCCGGGGATGCAATTGGGTGAGTTGAGCGAGGTTTATGGGCTAGCTTCGCGCGACCACTTCCGAGCCGAGAGCGTGGCGCGAACCCTGGGGATCTCGAAGACGTACGGGTCTTATGAAGAACTGTTGGCGGACGAGCATATCGAGGCGGTGTACATTCCGCTGCCGAATCATCTGCATGTGCCTTGGGCAATTAAAGCCTGCGAGGCAGGAAAGCACGTGTTGTGCGAGAAGCCGATTGGATTGAGCGTCGAGGAAGTGAAGCAGTTGATGGCGGCGCGGGATCGCGCCGGCGTGCTGGTTGGCGAAGCATTTATGGTGCGGACGCATCCACAGTGGGTGCGGACGCGTGGATTGATTCGCGCGGGACGAATTGGCGAGCTGAAGTCGATCATGGGGGTGTTCAGTTATTTCAATCGCGACGCGGCTAATGTACGAAATGTTTTGGAGTGGGGCGGCGGGGGCGTGATGGACATTGGGTGCTATCCGATATTTACCTCGCGGATGATTTTCGATCAGGAGCCTCGGCGCGTGGCGGCAGTCGTGGAACGCGATCCGGACTTCCGGGTGGATCGGCTCACGTCTGCGATTCTAGATTTTCCTGCGGGGCAGTCCATATGGGTGTGCAGCACGCAGATGGTGCCATATCAACGGATGCAATTTTTTGGAACGCAGGGGCGAATTGACATTGAAATTCCGTTCAACGCGCCGCCGGATCGCGAGACGCGGATTTTTATCGATGATGGGCGCGACATTTTCGGCAGCGGGATAACCGCTGACGTTTTTCGCGCAACGGATCAATACACCATGCAGGGCGATGCGTTTTCGCGGGCGATTCGCGAGGATTCGCGAGTGCCAGTGCCGTTGGAGGATTCACTGAACAATATGGCGGTAATTGAGGCGGTGCTGCGCGCGGGAGAGAGCCGACAGTGGGAGGATGTGCGGATTTAGCTAACTCGACGTCCAACGCACGGGCTCGACGCGATCGACTACGAAGATGTAGGCGAAGGCGCCCAGGAGGCTGACGGTACTGGTCATGGCGAAGGCCCAGAAGAAGCCGCCGGTGCGTTCGACAATGATTCCGACCAGAGCCGGTGCCACCATTCCGGCGATATTGCCGCAAAAATTTTGAAGGCCTGCCCAGCGGCCGGCTGTCTGCGGTCCGGCGAGGATTTGTGTCATGGTCCAGAGGTTGGCGGCACCTAGGCCGAGCGCGGCGCAGCTAAAGAACAGAGCGGCCATCGCAATGCTGTGATCTGGAATCAGGAACACTGCGAAGAATGCGGTGGCCGAAAGGGCCAAACCCCCGCCACAGAATGCCTTGAGCACGCGCGTTGGATTTTTGGTCGAAACGATCCAGCGGTCCGCCAGCCATCCGCAGAGCAGAGCTGAAATCCCAAGGACGATGAAGGCGGTGCCACCCACAACTGACATTGTCTGAATCGAGAATCCACGCTGACTCACGAGATAGAAGGGCAGCCAGGTGATCTGGAAATACCAGATGTAGTTGAAAGAGAAGAGTCCTATGAAGGTTCCCCACGCGGGGCGTTGGGCGGTGATCTGCAGCATGCGGGCAGGCCGTCCTGCGGACTGGGTTGTGAGGCCCGCACCTCGCGGCATCCAGCGAATCCATGCCGGAAGCCAAAGCAGGCTGGCGCTGCCCAGAACCACGAAGAAAAGGCGCCATCCGAACCGAACAACGAGCAGCCCTCCGATGAGTGTTCCGAGTGCGGGTCCGCCGGCCCATCCGGCTGAAACCATTCCATTGACGCGGCCTCGGAGTGATTCCTGAAAATGTTTCGCGACGATCTTGTTGTACGAGGGATAGGCAACTGATTCGCCAACACCCAGAATGAGCCGCACCACGAACATGAGAGCGAAGCCGTGAAGAAGGCCGGTGGTCAGTGTCGCGCAGGACCAGATGAGTAGGCCGAGAGCCAGGAGCCAGTTCACATTGAATTTGTCTACCAGCCAGCCGGATACAACTTGAAAGGGCGCATACGTCCAAAAAAACGCCGAAAGCAGAATGCCGAGTTGAGACGCCGAGAGGTGTAGGTCCCCTTTCAGCAGCGGCGCGGCGATTGCAAGCGTGCCGCGATCGACGTAATTGATGAAGACGGAGGTTGCCAGAAGGACCGCGACGACGAAGAGAGCGGGAGAAAACTTCGTCGGCGACGGGACGCTGGACGATGTGAACTCCGGACCGTATTGGGGATTCATCCGGCGGCTCTGGTTTGGAGCTTTGACTCTTCGGAAATCGTGTCGCGTTCATCGCGATAGTCGAGGACCACGAAAGTGATGTCGTCATCCTGTCCGCCCTGGGAGTGACCGGACCATTGCGACAAGTCGGCGAGGAACGCGGTCGAAAGCGCATCGGGCGACATCGTGAGATGCGATTTTAGAAATTCTTCGACGCGCGCTTTTCCGTATTCCTCGTTGGAAGAGTTCAGCGCCTCGAAGGCGCCGTCGGTATAGAGAAAGAGGCGATCGCCAGGACGGAAGGGAATTTCGACGGCGGAGTACGGCGCTTCGGCGAACATGCCAAGGATCGGGCCGTTTTCTTCGACGCGGCGAACGGTGCCGTCAGCGCGTGAAGCGAGCATGAGAGGTGGGTGGCCGCCACCAGCGTACGTGACGACGTTGCGCTCGCAATCGATGTAGACGTAGGCGGCGGTGACGTATTGCTCTTCGAATTTACCGCAAAGCGCGATGTTTACCTCCGACAGTAGCTTCGCCGGATCGGCGACGTGCTCGAACTGAGCGGCAAATGCCACTTTCACCATCGAGGCGATCAACGCGGCTCCCACACCGTGACCTGCGACGTCGGCGATCAGAACGCCGAGACAGTTGGGGCCAGCGGGAAGGAAGTCGTAGAAGTCACCGGCGACAGAGGTCATCGGAACGTAGCGGGCGGCGATGTCGAGATCGGCAAGCTTTGGGAGTTGCTGAGGCAGAGTTGAAGATTGGATTTGCCGCGCGATTTGGAGTTCAGCATCGAGTGCGAGTAAACGTTCTTCGGTAGCGAATGTGCGGCGGATGGTGATGTAGCCAAGGCACCCGACGAATCCAAGAAATCCGATGAATTCGAGGCCGTGCTGGCGAGGCGGGCCGGAGATGACCCCTAGGCTGCTGAGGTTGTTGTGAATCACGAAGAGGAACCAGAACATCAAGCCGCCAAAGAAGACTTTGATGTCGTGATTTGCGGGGCGCTTGGCGCGGGCGATCAGAATCCAAACCAGTGACGGGATCACTGTCCCGATGGTGACAATGCTATTGGTCGCGTTCAGCTTATCGAGACCGAGTCCGTAAATCGCAGCGACGATTTCTCCGAGAGCGCACGTCGCCTGCACACCCAGGACCCAAGGCAGGATGCGTTTCACTTCGGGCTCCACGATTTCGTAAAGGTAGAGACCGAAGGGAAGCACGATGAAGCTACTGATAAAAAAGCTGAAATAGCGCCAAAAGTTCCGGGAAACGTCGAAGACAGAATCAATAAGCATCCTGTCGCCGAGGAGGCGGACGGCGTAAAGAATCGTGAAGATCCCGAAATAGATGAGCGAGCGGTCTTTCCACTTGGGTCGAAAGAAAAAAAGAGTCGAAACGGTGAGGCCGATTACCAACAGAAGGACGCCGACACCGACATTCAGCAGGTCCCAACGGAGCTCTGTGGGAGTCAGCGTTACGGGTTTCAGCTCGCAAAGAAGGAACGGCGACATGGGCTTCGGTTATACGCAAACCCGCGAGGCAAGGCAACGCCGTGGAAGTAGTAGACCTACTTGAGAGTCGGCAGGCGAGATTGAGGTTTCTTAGCGAAGGTTAAGGTCGCCCGCGCCGATGTGGGCGTGCAGCCGATAGTGGCCCGGGCCGGATTTCTCGAAGGAGCGGAATAGGCCGTCCTTGTTTTCGCCGAAGGGGCCGGCGTTGATGTCACCGGCGCCTACAGATGCATCAACGTGGGCGTACGAGGCGGGGTCACCCACCTCTATATTCAGGTCGCCGGCATGCATTTCGACGTCTTTGTCGCCGGAGACACCGTCGATGCTCAGGTCGCCGAAGGGCAGACGAACGATAAGATTCGATGACTTGGGCACCTCGATCTGAATGCTTGGACCGTTGTTGGTCGGGCCGCCGGTCAATTTCAGTTCAGCGTGACTATTCTTGTGCTTGAAAGTCAGCGATATGTCGCGGCCCTTTTCGGCGCGGTCGCCGGTCGTGCGGACAGCGATCTTTTGGGCGGTGCTGCCGACGACGTGATAGTCGCCCGAACGCAGGTCAAGCGTCAGCTTCTGGTCATAGGGAAGATCGATCTCGAACGGGTGCGTGTAGATGTCGGTGACGGATAAGTGCGTCTGTGGCAGCGGAGCCGGGTGGCCCGGCAGGGCAGCCGCAATCACGACGAGTACGCAGCTGGCAAATAGGGCAATCGCGTTGCGCATCGGCACACCTCTCTCGAGCAGTAGGAACGCAAA